>NZ_JBFAXU010000002.1:387628-474842 GCF_040680975.1 Streptomyces sp. NPDC051921 | reverse complement strand
CGGATGTGGAAGCCCAGTAATGGGTGGAGCTGACCGGTACTAATAGGCCGAGGGCTTGTCCTCAGTTGCTCGCGTCCACTGTGTTAGTTCTGAAGTTGCGAACTCCCTTTGCCGGTCGAGTTCAACTTCATAGTGTTTCGGTGGTCATAGCGTTAGGGAAACGCCCGGTTACATTCCGAACCCGGAAGCTAAGCCTTTCAGCGCCGATGGTACTGCAGGGGGGACCCTGTGGGAGAGTAGGACGCCGCCGAACAATCATTGTGGGAAAGCCCCGCACCTCATGGTGCGGGGCTTTTCTGCGTTCACGGGCCGACGGCCGTCCGACGACCGGGAACGGGGCTAGCCTTGGCCGTCGGGCACGTGGGCGCGGAGGAGTGACCGTGGGGTCGGATGACGAGTGGGGATGGCCGGAACGAAGTCTGCTCGGGGTGCTGTCCGCTCCCGCGCGGACCGAACTGCTCGGCCTGGGTTCGGAGTTGACCCTCGGAACCGGGGACGTGATGCTCACCGAGGGCGCCACGGACCGGCATCTGTACGTGATTCTCAGCGGGTTCGCCAAGGTCACCGCGACGGTCGAGAACGGGCAGGAGTCGCTGCTCGCCGTCCGCGTCGGGGGTGACAGCGTCGGGGAGATGGCCGCACTCGACGGGGCTCCGAGGTCGGCCGGGGTCGTGGCCTGCGGGCCGTTACGGGCGCGGGTGATCGGGCCCGGGGCCCTCCACGGGCTCATGATGCGGCGTCCCGAGGTGGCGATGGCGCTGACCCGGATCGTGGCCGACCGGCTGCGCTGGGCCAACCGGCGCCGGCTGGAGTTCCGGGGCTACCCGGTGAAGGTGCGTCTCGCGCGGCTGCTGGTGGAGTTCGCCGTCGGATACGGGCGGCCCGAGCCGGGCGGCGGGCATGTGATCGGCTTCCAGCTCACCCAGCCCGAGCTCGCCGCGCTCACCGGCGCAGCCGAGACCACGGTGCACAAGGGGCTGCGCGAGCTGCGGGACGAGGGACTGCTCGGAACCGGATACCGGACGACCACCGTGCACGACCTCGTCCGGCTCGCCCGGGCGGCGGACCTCACCGAGCCCTTGACGCCCGACCCGCGACGGCTCCGCGGATCAGCCGAGGAGCGGCCGTAGCAGCAGACAGAGGCCGGCGGTGGTTCCCATCACCGCGGTGCACATCACGGCCGCCGTCACGCAGCGGTACTTCCGCAGGGCCACCTCGGAGAGGAAACGGATCATCGCGCGCAGCTGCAGCTCGTCCTCGTCGGACGGCGAGGGTGCCGGAGCGGTGAGCGGTAACAGGTCCGGGGCGGTGGCCAGCCGCACGAAGCTGTAGTCGTTGGGGCCGGTGGGCCGCCAGATCCGCGGTCGGAGCGCCAGCGCGAGCGAGGCCGCGCCGCCGAAGAGGCCGCAGACGAAGAGGACGAGCAGGACGCCGGCCGTCCAGCCGAGCGGGCCGCCACGCCGCCAGCCGTCGAGCGCCGTCTCGCTCCACAGGCCCGCCGTACCCACGAGAGCCGCCTGCACGGCGGAGAGGATGCCGGCCTTGGCGTCGGCGTGCTGGTGCGCGGTCTGCAGGACGGGCAGCATCGCGTGCGAGGCGGTGGTGCGGGCGGGACCCGACGGGGCGGGCACCGACGGGGCGGGTGCCGGCAGGGCGGGACCCGACGGGGCGGGCACCGACGGGGCGGGTGCCGACCGGGCGGGACCCGAGGGGGCGGGCACCGACGGGGGCGGGGTGGGCGGGACGGATGTCATGGAACCTCCAACGGCGTTCGGACGGAGTTCCATTGAGCCGTCGACGCGCCGTCCGGACCAGGCACATCTACGGGATCGGGCGACATCGCGAGATCCCGTACTTCCACGGGGTGCGGGGCTCGGTCCCGGTGTACGACTGGCAGGGTGACCGCTGCCCCACGGGGGTGGGCAGCGGTCCGGGAGAAGCCTGCCGCTTCGGCTTGTGTGCCGTAACTGACCTCGTT
Source organism: Streptomyces sp. NPDC051921 (assembly GCF_040680975.1). Taxonomy (NCBI): domain Bacteria; kingdom Bacillati; phylum Actinomycetota; class Actinomycetes; order Kitasatosporales; family Streptomycetaceae; genus Streptomyces; species Streptomyces sp. NPDC051921. The sequence continues at coordinate 472,864 of NZ_JBFAXU010000002.1, read as the reverse complement.
CGCAGATAAGTTGAGGGTGCGGCATGCTGTCCTCCCGATGTGACGGACGAGGAGGACGGGATGTCTGTAGGTGCGATGGGTGTGTTCGACAGGCGGCTGCTGCTCGCCGTCGACGCGCGGGGATACGGGAGCGCGGACACCGCGCGGCAGCGCGACATCCATACGGCGTTGCCCCGGCTCCTGTCGGAGGCCGCCGAGGCGGCGGGCCTCGACCGGGCCTCGTGGGTCCGCCAGGTCGCGGGGGACTCCGAGTTCGCGGTGCTGCCGTCCGGTTCCGACGAGCAGGCGCTCGTCGAGCCGTTCATGCGCCGGCTGGACGCCGGGCTGCGCGCCCACAATCGCGACCGTGTGCCCGGCGCGCGGCTCGCGCTGCGCGCCGCCGTGCACTTCGGTCCGGCCTCGGCCGCGCCCAACGGTTTCGTGGGCCCCGCGCCCGTCGAGATCTCCCGCATCCTGGAGAGCGACCCGCTGCGGCGCGCCCTCGCGGCGACGCCGGACGCGGCGCTCGCCGTCGCGCTGTCCGCACCGGTCTTCACGGAGCTCGTCGCCCAGGGGTACACCAACTTCCGGCCCGAGGAGTTCCGCGAGGTCGTCATCGAGAAGAAGGAGTACCGGGGGCGGGCCTGGCTCTGGGTGCCGGGACACGACGTGCACGCCATGGACCTCGGCGATCCGGAATCCGGTTCCGTCTCCCCGGCGGGCTCCGGCGAGCCCGCGGCCGCCGCTGCGCCCGCGGCCGCCGCCACGGCACCGGCCCCGGCGCCCGAGCCGGCGCCGGCCCGCGACGGCGGCGACACCGCCACCACCAATCTGTACGGAACCGTCATCAACGGGAACGTCGTCTTCGGGATTTCCAAGTGATCGGAGCGGACGAGGAGACGGGGGTGCCGCGTGGGGTCCACGGATCGGCCGGTGGGAGACGACGGCGACGAGGGGGAGGGAAGCGGAGTGTCCGATGAGCGCCCGCAGTTAGCCGACGAGGCGAACGGGACCGCCGGTCCCCGCCCCGTCCCCGAGGCGCCCGCGCCCCCGTCCGCGGCCCCTTCCGGGTCCCCGTCGACGGCTTCCTCCGGCGGTGACAACCACGTCTACAACAACTTCTACGGCCCCCAGTACCACGGCCGTGCCCATTTCGGCATCGCCACCGCCGCGGAGCGGTCCGGGCGTGCCCGCGCGGCCACCGGCCTCCTCGAAGGGGACGAGATCGACGGCCTGTTGCGCTCGTACATCCGCCCCGACTGCTTTGACGACGCGGCCCGCGAGCTGTCCCGTACCGGCGTCGTCGTCCTGACCGGTCCCCAGGGCACGGGCAAGCGGTCCGGCGCGGTCGCCCTGCTCCGGGAGACCGTCGGCCCGTCCGCCGACTACGTGGTGCTCTCGCCCGACATCAGCCTCGACCAGCTCGCGGAGCGCACCTTCGACGCGGGCGTCGGCTATGTCGTCCTCGACCGCACCGAGACGGCCGGCGCCCTCGGTGGCACCGGGGGCACCGCCGGTCCCTCGTCGGACTTCGACTGGCGCCGCGTGCGCGACCAGGTGCGGCGCCACCGGGCTCGCCTCGTGATCACCACCGTGCACGGCGTGGACGGGTTCCCCCCGGAGGCCGTACGCCATCTGTCCTGGCGGCCCCCGGCCCTGGACAAGGTGGTACGGGCCCGGTTGGTGCAGGCCCGTGTCCCGCAGGAGATCGTCGCGCGGGCCGTGGCCGGCATCCCGCCCCGCTGCCCCATCGCGGTGGTGGCCGAGGCGGCGCAGCGGATCGCGGCGGGCGCCGACCCCGACCAGGCGTGGAAGGAGCACAGCGGCAGCGCGCCGCAGGCGGTCCAGGAGTGGTTCGGCGTCGAGGAGGAGCGGAGCCTGCGCGAGATCGCCGAGGTCACCACGCTCGCTTTCGCCCCCGGCATCGGGCGGCGTGCCTTCGAATCGCTGCAGGGCATCCTGGAGCGGCTGCTCGAACCCGTGTACTTCATGCCGGAGCGCGCGCCGGTCGCTGCCGACGCCCTCGACACCGCGGGGCGGACGACCGGCGACGTCCAGGAGCCGCAGCCGCGGCGGGCCCGTCCGGTGGACCGGCGCCGCTCCCTCGCCCGCAACGACCTGATCACCACCGAGATGCACGTCTACGGCGCGACCACCCGCGAGGTCATGGTCTTCGCCGACGCCGAGCTGCGCCGCTGGGTGCTGCAGGCGCTGTGGCGCGACCAGCCCACCGAATACTGGGACGCGGTCCGGCACTGGCTGGGGGCGGTCGTCGAGGCCGACCCCGACCCCGCGCTGCAGCACTCCATCGCCACCGGGCTCACGCTGCTCGGGCACATCGCCTTCGACGAGGTCGTGCAGAGTTATCTCGACCCGTGGGCGCGGGGCGAGGGCGGCGAGCGGGGGCAGAACCTCGCGCTGTACGTGCTGTGGTACATGTGCCTGGAGGAGACGCAGGCCGCCGCGGCGCTCACGCTGGTCCGCACGTGGGCGCAGTCGGCCCACCCCACGCTGCGGGGCACGGCGCTCCTGGCGTTCAGCGGCCAGCTCGGCGTCACCTTCCCCACCGACGCCGTGAAGTGGCTCTGGGCGGTGCTCCGCAGCGGCGTGCTCGACAAGCGGGAGGAGCGCGCCCTCGGGCTGCGGGCCTGGGCGCAGCTGTTCCTGACGCTGGTCGGCTGCCAGGCGGACGCCGGCCGGGTGCTCCGAGCCCTCGCGCACCGCATCAGGGAGGAACGGCGCACCCGGTCGGCCGCCTATTCGCACAGCGGTCTGCTCGTCCTCGAAACCGCCCTGTGGGTCTTCACCGTCACCGAACCGCTCTCGGGGCGTCCCGCCGTCGCCCGCTACCTCGCAGACCGGCCCGAGGAGACCGAGATCGTCGCCGAGCTGTGGGCGGCGACCCTCTGTTACCGGCCGCTGCGCAGGAGCGCCCTGTCCGCCCTCCTCGTCACGGCCCGCGCGCTGCCCGCCGTGACCTCCGACCCCACCACGGCGGCCGCGCGACTCGGTCACGCCCTCGCCGCCGCGTTACCGCAAGTCGAACACTCCTTGGTCTCAGGTGAGTTGGGCCGGCTTGCGGCTTCCCGTCACGCTCGCGCCACCGATCCGGACTGCATGGCGGCCCTGCTCGGCGCCCTGGACTGTGTGAAGGACAGCCACCCACGATGACCACGATCCGCAGGACCTATCCCCTGGTGGAGGAGCGCGTTCTCGCTCCCGCCCCCCGCACCGGCCGCCGGTTCTGGAGCCGGCCGGCCCGCTCGTACGACGAACTGCCCCGCGTCGCCGCCCACCAGGTGCTCGTCTACCGCACCGGCGACCAGTACCTCACCGACCACGGCGTCCGCGGGCCCGAGGACGAGGCCGTCCTGAGCGCCGGGTCGGTCACGGTCGTGGACTGCCGCACCGCCGTGCCCGTCACCGTCGGCACCGACGTGCCGTCCGCCGAGACGGACGGCTTCACCGTGCAGGTCGCCTTCCACTGCACGGTCACCGATCCCGTGGCCGTCGTCCGCGAGGGTGTCACCGACGTGGAGTCCCGGCTGCTCGGATACCTCCGGGCGCTGCCCGGACTCACGGACGTCACCCAGGAGTGGCCCCTCGACGCGGGCAAGGAGGTCTCCCGTCGACTGACCGCCCGCCTGATCGCGTACCTGGAGATGGAACCGCCGCGGATCGCCGGGCTCTCGGTCGGCGACCCGTACCTGACGGTCCTCACCCCGGAGGAGTTCGCCGCGCAGCGCCGCCGCGCCGACGAGGAGCGGCGCGAGGCCGAGCAGGACCGGGTGAAGGAGGCGGTGCGCCGCGAGCGCGCGCTGATGGAGCACGAGCGCGAGAAGGAGCGCGAGCGGATGGCCGCCGAGCGCAGGGCGCTGGAGATGCGGCACCAGCAGGAACTGGAGGACATCAAGCGGGCGTACGCCCAGAAGGCCGACGCCGAGGACCAGCACTACACCCACGTCCTCAGGCGCAAGGACAACGAGTTCGACCGCAACGAGGCGATCAAGGACATCGAGGACTTCGGCACCGACCCCGCCAACACGGACGTCCTCGCCCTGCGCAGGGGCGAGATCTCGTACTCCGATCTGGCCGAGCGGCAGCGCGACAGCGACCGGCTGCGGCGCGATCGGGAGCGCGAGGACGAGGAGCGCCGCTGGGAGTACGCCGAGCGGCGTCGCCAGGCGGAGCGGGAGGACCTCCGCTACAGCCTGGAGCGCGAGGACCGGCACCTGGACGTCGCCCGCCAGGACCGCCGTGCCGAGCTCGACGCCGCCCGCGAGGAGCAGCGCGAGCAGCGGGCCGCGGACCGCGAGGACCGGCTGCGGCGGCGCGCGGAGCAGCGCGAGGACGTGCTGGCCGAGCGGGCCGAACGGCGTCACCGGGCCGACCGGCGCGACAGCGTCAACCAGGAGCTGGGCCGTCAGATGATCAACCGTGGCCTTCTCGACAACGCGCCGCTCGACGCGCGTGCCTTCGTCGAGCGCCTCAGTTCCGGACAGGGCGTCCTCGACCAGGAGCCGCCCGCCGCGCCGCAGGTGGCGGCGTCCGGCCCCGCCCCGCAGCTGGAGGGCGGCGACGGCGGTCCGTCCACCGACCGCTCGGACGAGCGCCGCCCGTCGTACGACGAGGAGGCGCCCTACGAGAAGGGCGAGTACAAGGAGGCCACGTACGAGAAGGGGGAGTACGGAGCGGAGCACACCCCGCGCGACGGCGGGCGCGGAGCACCGCACGAGGACGACCGGTACGGCGACGGGTACGCCCGCCGGGACCGGTCCGCTCGCGACGGCGACACCGACGGTGACCGCGACGTCGACGTGGACGGACCCGCGCACCGTCCCGTGATCGCCGACGACGACCTCGGTGAAGCGGGGAGGGAGGAGCGTGGCCGCTGACACCCCCGTACGCCCGCCCGAGGAGGACTACGACGCGTGGACGGCCGGGGCAGGGCCCGCGCGGCGTCTGCGGGGTGCCCGCCGGAGCGGCCGCGGTCCCGCCGTGTTCCTGCGGCGTCTGATCGGCATCCGCGAGGAGATCCTCGACCGGGAGAGCGCCGAACGCGCCCGCTACACCTGGTACGGCGCGATCGTCCTCAACACCGCGCTGCTGGGCGGGGCGTCCATGGCCATGGCGATCGGTACCGTCCGGGAGGGCACGCCCGTCGTGGTGGCGGTCGTCGTCGGCCTGGTGTGGGCGTGGATCGTGCTGGCACTGGACAGCTGGCTGGTCTCCAGCACCCACGGCTACACCGGCGGACGGGCGGTCCGCATGCTGGTGCCGCGGCTGTTCCTTTCCGTGGTGCTCGGCCTCACCATCGCCGAACCGCTGCTGTTCCAGATCTTCGACCGGGAGATACGCCAGGAGATGGCGGTCGCCCGGGAGCGCGACCTCGCCGACTTCCGGGGCGGCCTCACCGCCTGCAACCCCCTCGACGGCAAGGACACGACGGACCGCGCCGACTGCGGCGACTTCCACCTGACGGTGAAGGGCGCGCCGGCCTCGATCAAGGAGGACATCGCCGACAACAACGGCGCCGTCGCGCGCCTGGACCGGCAGATCGCGACGTACAACGACGCCCTCGACAAGAAGCTGGCCACCGAGCGGCGCGAGTGTGCCAAGGAGCGGTGGATCTGGCGGGGCAACGGCTGGGACACCACCGAGACCTGCGAGCGTGCCCGCGCCGACACCAGCGCGTACCGGCGGACGAGCAAGGTGGCCGAGTACGAGGGGAAGCGTGCCGAGCTCGTCGCCAAGGGCAACACCCTGGCCGAGCAGCTGATCGACACCGGCAACGCCTACCGGGCGGACGTCAAGAAGGCGATCGACGCGAAGGTCGCGGAGCGGGAGAAGTCGCAGCAGCACGACGGACTGCTGCTACGCGCCGAGGCCCTGTCGACGGTGGCGTGGTCGGACGGCTTCGCCCTCTTCATGATGTTCCTGCTGCACGCCGTGCTGCTCCTGGTCGACGCGATGCCGGTGCTCGCCAAGCTGATGAGCGGCCCTTCCGAGTACGACCGCAGGCTCGGCGAGCGGCGTGAGGCGAACCAGCGCATCCACCTGGAGGACCAGGACGTCCAGCGCCAGGTGGCGGCGATCGAGCACGAGGTCCGGCGGTACGCCGCCGAGGTGCGCGCCGAGGAGGACAAGGCCCGGCTGGGCCACGCCCGCTACCAGGCGCGGGCCGAGCACGCCCGCAGGGTTCGCGAGGAACTCGACGCCCGTACCGCTCGGCTCCTGGGCGAATGACGCCCGGGCCGGCTCCTTCGGGGAGCCGGCCCGCCGGGCGTCCCCGCGCTCAGACGTGCGGGACTGCCGTGGCGAGGAGCGTGTCGAACTCCTCGAGGCTGCGGGTGGTGACGCGGGCCTTGGCCGTGGTCTCGCCGCGGACCGCGGCCACGGGGCTGCGGGACGCCGCGAGCGAGGCGCGGTCGGCGAAGAGGCCGCCGACCGCGGCCCTGCCGTGGTCGCGGTCGACGAGCAGGGAGATGCCCTTGAAGCCGGGCATCGCCTCCACCCTGGGCAGCGCGGTCTCCCGGAACGCCGTCACCAGAAGGTCCACGTCGGCCGGCGCGACGTCCATCCGGACCAGTCGGAAGCCCGCGCCGGGGCCGAGGTCCTCGCGACGGCGGGCGACGGCCGCCTGCCAGTTGTCGACCGTGGCCGTCGTCGCGAAGGGCGACAGCATCTCGGCCCGCCGCTCGCGCAGGCTCTCGTCGCTGGCCTGCCGGGACGCCTCGTCCTCCCACCACGACCCCACCAGGAGCTTGCCGACCTCGCGGTCGACGAACAGGCCCATGCCCCGGAAGCCCGGCTGCGCCGACAGCAGCTCGCGCCCTTCGGTCCGGAGCGCGTCGGCGACCTCGTCGAGCCGAGCCGGATCACCCGTTGCGTAGATGGTGCGCACGTACATAGCGGCCTTCCTGCCTTCCGGTGGCCCCCGGTGACTGCTCGTTCTTCCCCACCTTCCATGCGACGGCCGGGGCGGGGGACGGGCAACGCGGCGGGGGCGTTCGGGTGACGCCGCCGAAGGTGGCTCCGGTCGCGGTGGGCGGATTCCGGTCGTCGGCGGGCAGGCCTGGCGGGCGACAGCGGGGCGTTAGCCGTACGCAAGCGGGACGGCAAGGGCGGACGGGAAGGTGTACCTGGCACCGGGTTCGGGGCCGTCCGAACCTTTCACTCGGGGGAGAAACCACCATGCGTACGCACCGCAAGTACACCGTCCTGGCCGTCGCCGGCGTCGCCGCCCTCTCGCTGGGCCTGACCGCCTGCGGCGGGAGCGACGCGACCCGGGACGAGGGCGCGGCCGGCGCCGCGCCGACCGCCTCCGCCTCCTCTTCGGCGTCCACCTCTTCGGTCGTGGCGGGGGACGGCACCACGGGCGGTGGGTCCACCGCGCATGGGTCCACCACCGGCGGCGACAACGGGACCGGCGGGTCCTCCACCACGAAGGCCTCCCAGAAGAGCTCCTCCAAGGCCGCGTCCTGCACCTACAAGGACGTGAAGATCACCGCAGCCAAGGTGGACGAGACGCCCACCGAGCACATCGTGCTCACCGCGACCAACACCTCCGGCCGCGCCTGCCGGCTCGACGGCTACCCGCTGATCGCCTTCGGTGAGATCCAGACCGCCAAGGACGTTCCGGCCGTGGCCAAGAGCAAGCCGGCTGCGCCCGTCGTCCTGGAGCCGGGCGCCCCGGCGTACGCCAACGTGCGGATCGCGCTCGGCGGCGTGCACGAGGACAACAAGGTCGTCAGCTCGTTCAACGTGAACCTCTTCGCCGGCGCCGACCCCGCCGAGGGCAGCGTCGTCGTCAAGGCGCCCGCCGGTGGGCTGGCCGTCGACGAGGCCGCCGCCAGGACGGGGTACTGGACGCCGGAACTCCGCAACGGTGCCGACGAGTTCTGACCGGACGCGCGGGCGGGAATGACCACCGGCGCGGGGGCGGTTCCGTAGAAGGCGGGACCGTCCCGCGTGTCGTCGACGAACGGAGCCGCCATGTCGTACCCCGAAGCCCGCTACCACGGCGAGACGGGCGAGATCAGCGCCGCCTTCCGGCCCGCCGGCACGCCGCCGGAGTTCGTCTCGCCGGGCGGCACGCGGACGCACTACCTGGCCACCACCGCTTCCACGGGCGGCGAGTTCGGGCTCTACCGGATCGACATGCAGGCCAGGGCGGGCGGCCCGGCCACGCACTTCCACCGGACCATCTCCGAGACGTTCTTCGTCCTCGACGGCACCGTGCGGCTCTACGACGGCGAGCGGTGGGTCGACGCGAAGAAGGGCGACTTCCTCTACGTGCCGACCGGTGGCCTGCACGCCTTCCGGAACGACGCCGACGAACCGGCCTCCATGCTGCTGCTGTTCGCACCCGGCGCACCCCGCGAGCAGTACTTCGAGAAGGTGTCGACGGTGGCCGGCATGACGGACGAGGAGCGTACGGAGTTCTTCGTCAAGCACGACACCTATTGGACCGACTGAGCCGCCAGGCCCGTCTTGGCGCCCGCGCCGCACAGCGGGACCACGATGGTCCCCGGGCGTGGCGCGGCGCGTACGGCCGCCCAGCAGGCGACGCCCGTCGGCTCCACGTACAGGCCGCGCCGTGCCAGGTCCGCCTGGGCGGCGCGGATCTGGTCCTCCGTCACCGTGAGGAAGGTGCCGCCGGAGCGCCGTACCGCCCGCAGGATCTGCGCCGCGCGCGGCGGGTTCGGGATGGCGATGCCCTCGGCGAGGGTGGGGCGCGTCTCCGCCGGTCCCGGCAGCTCGTCGGCGCCCGCGCGGAAGGCGTGGGCGAGCGGGGAGACGGCCTCGGCCTGTACGGCGACGAGCGTGGGGCGGCGGTCGACGAGTCCGTGGGCGTGCAGCTCCTCGACGGCGAGGGCCGCGCCGAGCAGCAGCGTCCCGTTGCCGACGGGGACGACGAGAGTGTCCGGGAGCCGGCCGCCGAGGTCCTCCCACAGCTCGTACGCGTAGGTCTTCGTGCCGTGCAGGAAGTGCGGGTTGTAGACGTGCGAGGCGTAGAACACCCCGGGCTCGTCGGCCGCCTCGCGGGCTGCTCGGGCCGCGGCCTCGCGGTCGCCGGCCACCACGCCCGTCCGGGCGCCGTGGGCGCGGATCTGCTCCAGCTTCTTGGCGGAGGTCCCCTCCGGTACGTACACGGCGCAGTCGAGCCCGGCCCGGGCGCAGTAGGCGGCCACCGCCGTGCCCGCGTTGCCGCTGCTGTCGGCGATCACGGTGCGCGGCCGCAGCCGGTGTGCCAGCTCGGCGAGCATGACGGCGCCCCGGTCCTTGAAGGACAACGTGGGCATGAGGAAGTCGAGTTTGGCCGAAACCGTGTCGGTGAGCGGCACCAGCGGTGTGCGGCCCTCTCCGAGGGTCCCCCGGGGCGTCGCGGTGGCGAGCGGCAGGGCCTCCGCGTACCGCCACAAGGAATTCACACGTGACGGGAGGGACGCGAGTGGCACCGGCGCGGCGGTGAAGTCGAGGTCCCAGGGGCCACGGCAGTTCGGACAACACCAGGTGAGGGCGGACGCGGGGGCGTGCGTCCGGCAGCGGGGGCACACGTAGGCGGTCATGATCCCCAGCATGGCAGGCGTGTGGCGGGGGCGTTACGTCCCGCCCGAGGCCCTTGTGGGATTCCTATGGATCGGTCAATCTTTCGTCTCGGCAGCCGGACACGCGGCCGGAGACGGCGGGCGGCGGGGACCTCTCCCTGTTGTCTTGTCATGTCCCTGACTGAATGTTGCCGGTTCCACGGCCCCACCCGTTCCACGGCCCCACCCGTTCCACAGCTCCACGACCCCCACAGCAGCGCACCACCAATGAGGAGGACCCCTCACATGTCCGTGATGCGTGACTCGCGGCGCAGACTCGCCGCGGCCGGTGCCATAGCCGTCGCAGCCCTCGCGCTCGGCTCCCTGTCCGCCCTCCCGGCCACCGCCGCCGGGACCACCGCCGAAGGCGTCATCCTGAACGCCGGCGCGGAAGGGACCGTCGCCAACAGCTACATCGTCACCCTGCGCGAGTCCGCCGCCCAGGCGGAGACCGCGAAGGGACGGGCCGTCGCGACGAAGTTCGGCGCCAAGATCAAGCGCACGTACACCGCGGCCCTCAACGGCTACTCGGTCGAACTCTCCGAGGCGCAGGCGAAGAAGCTCGCCGCCGACCCGGCCGTCGAGTCCGTCAGTCAGAACCGCGTCTTCCACATCGACGGCACGCAGCCCTCCCCGCCGTCCTGGGGCCTCGACCGGATCGACCAGAAGGCCCTCCCGCTCAACCAGAGCTACACCTACCCGGACACCGCGGGCCAGGGCGTCACGGCGTACATCATCGACACCGGCGTCCGCATCACCCACGGCGACTTCGGCGGCCGGGCCTCCTACGGCTACGACGCGATCGACAACGACAACACGGCCCAGGACGGGCACGGCCACGGCACGCACGTCGCCGGCACCGTCGCGGGCAACTCGTACGGCGTCGCCAAGAAGGCGAAGATCGTCGGCGTCCGCGTCCTCGACAACTCCGGCTCCGGCACCACCGAGCAGGTCGTCGCCGGCATCGACTGGGTGACCCAGAACGCCGTGAAGCCGGCCGTCGCCAACATGAGCCTCGGCGGCGGCGTCGACACCGTCCTCGACGACGCCGTCCGCCGCTCGATCGCCTCCGGCGTCACCTACGCGGTCGCCGCCGGCAACGAGACCGACAACGCGAACAACCACTCGCCGGCGCGCGTCTCCGAGGCCATCACGGTCGGCGCCACCACCTCGACCGACGCCAAGGCCAGCTACTCGAACTACGGCAGCCTTCTGGACCTGTTCGCCCCTGGTTCCTCGATCAAGTCCTCCTGGAACACCAGCGACACGGCCACCAACACCATCTCCGGCACGTCGATGGCCACCCCGCACGTCGCCGGTGCCGCCGCCCTCTACCTGGCCGACAACCCGACGGCGAGCCCGTCGGCGGTCGCCACGGCGCTCGTCAACGCCGCCACCCCGAACGTGGTCACCAGCCCGGGCACCGGCTCCCCGAACCGCCTGCTGTACGTCGGCGGCGGCACGACCACCCCGCCCGGCCCGCGCTTCGAGAACACCGCGGACTTCGCGATCAACGACAACGCGACGGTCGAGTCCCCGGTCACCGTCAGCGGCGTCTCGGGCAACGCCCCGTCGGCCCTCCAGGTGCCGGTGAACATCGTCCACACCTACATCGGTGACCTCCAGGTCCAGCTGATCGCCCCCGACGGCTCGGCGTACACGCTGAAGGCCTTCGGCACCGGCGGCAGCGCGGACAACATCAACACCACGTACACCGTGAACGCCTCCTCCGAGGTCGCCAACGGCACGTGGAAGCTCCGCGTCACCGACAACGCCAACCTGGACACGGGCAAGATCGACTCCTGGGCCCTGCAGTTCTGACGCCTGAAGTCGCGTTCGTGAGCCTGTGAGGGAGGGGCGGTCGCCGGTACGGCGGCCGCCCCTTCGTCACGGCTGTGCCACCCAGCCCGCCGTCAGGACCAGCCGCGAGGTGCGGTGCACGGCGAGGAAGCCGAAGGGGCGGTCCAGGGCGAGACGCACCCGGCGGATCCGGTACGGGGCGGCGGGGGCGCCCCCGCCCGCCATGCCGAGCCCGGTCACCGACGCCGCCACGAAGCCCTCCGCGTCGAAGCGGGCCATCGCCGACTGACGGCCCTGCGCGATCGCCAGCGGCTCCTCGGCGACGCCGGGGAAGTGCCCGCGGCGGGTGTCGCTCGCGGTCGTCAGGCCGAACACCTCGCGGTGCGCCAGGAGATCGTGGGAGGCGTCGAGCGAGAAGGCAGGCATCGACACGGCGAGCCGCGGGTACCGGTCGGTGCTGGGCACCGTGTCGACCGACAGCCCCGGACCCGTCCCGCCGGGCGGCAGCCGGTCGCCGGTGAGGAGCGGACGGCCACCCCCGAGCACGTCGAGCCCGGCCCGCAGCACGGCGCCGACCTGCGCCTCCTCGGTGCCGAGGAGGAGATGCACGTCGACCCCCGTGTCGCCGAGGACCTTGAGGACCGTGAGCGGGCCCGCCGCCGTCTCCGCCACGCCGACCCGGTCGAGCAGCGAGGTGGACCGGTGCAGCCAGGGGATCGTCCGGTCCGCCCACGGTCCGTCCCCCGCCCGCGCCCGGTGTGTCCAGAACGGCTGCAGCCACGACGTCCGTACGGCCTGGGCCGAGGCGAGGACCAGCTCGGTCTCCTCGTCCACGGTGACGGGCATCGACGGGATCAGGCCCTGCGTGCACTCGGCCGCCCAGGCGTCGAGGACCTTCTGGTCGGCCGCGTCGTCCCCGGTGAAGCGACCCAGCGTCGCCGCCGGCAGGCCCGCCGCCCAGGGTGCGCGCAGCTCCAGGTCCGGGCGGACCCACAGGCCGACGGCCGAGGCGACCCCGCGGACCGCCCCGAGTCCGGCGAGCAGTTCGCGCGCCGCCTCCGCCGCCCGGTCGGCCGGCAGACCGAGCGCGTCCTCCAGCTCGTCCCGGGCCGGTCCGGCGGCGCCGTCCGCGAGGAAGGCGAGCAGCGGCCAGACGCCGGTCGCGGACAGCACCGTGTCCCGGCCGTCCGGCGGCAGGGCGCCGGCCCAGCGGGCCGCGAGCCGGTTGACCGCCCGTACCGTCGAGACCCGCATGTCGCCCCCACCCACGGACCACGTACGATGCGCGCGCCCGTTCGATTCCCGCACTCTCCCGCCCCAACAGGAGCACCGTACTCGTGGACCCGTCCCAGCCGCCTCAGGATTCTCCGGCCCCGCAGCAGCCCTCGCAGCCGTCGCCGGCGGGCTGGCCCGCGCCCGGTCAGGCGCCGACGACCGGGCCGTACGCCGCCCCCGGCCCGTACGGGGCTCCGGGGCCGTACACCTCGCCGCCGCCCGGCCCGTACGGGCCCTACGGACCCGGCGGCCCGGGCGGGCCAGGGCCCTACGGGGCGCCCCGGCAGACCACCAACGGTCTCGCCGTCGCCTCCCTCGTCTCCGGCATCGTGTGCTGCCTGCCGCCCCTCGGCCTGGTCTTCGGCCTGATCGCCCTGCCTCAGATCAAGAAGCGGCAGCAGAAGGGCCAGGGGCTCGCCGTCGCCGGCATCGTCCTCTCCTCGCTCGCCTGCCTGATGATGATCCTCGGGCTCGTGACCGGCGGGTTCGGCAACGCCTGGCGGGACTTCAAGAAGGGCTTCGACGAGGCCGCGGCCGCCGACTCGCCGTTCTCGCTGCGCAAGGGCGACTGCTTCCGCATCGACGGCAAGCTGGAGACGTACACCACCGACGTGAAGACGGTGCCGTGCACCAAGCCGCACGAGGGCGAGGCGACCGGCAGCTTCAAGGTCACCGGCTTCTCCTCGTGGCCCGGTGAGGACGCGATCGACCGCATCGCGGAGAAGCGCTGCGACGCGATGAACAGCGCGTACGCGCTGGACACCTGGGCGGTCCCGGAGTCGACGGTGACCTACTACTACCTGCCGAGCAAGCAGAGCTGGCGGGCCGGTGACCGGACGGTGACCTGCGCGTTCGCCACCGAGAAGACGGCGACCACCGGCTCCCTGCGCAGCGACGAGACCACCCTCGACGCCCACCAGCTGCACTACCTGAAGACCGTGAACCCGATCGACCTCGTCGTCGTCGAGGAACCCGAGGAGGACGCGGACGCGGACCTGGCGGCCAACAAGGCCTGGGCGCAGAAGGTGCACCACGCGGTGACCACGGCGAGCGCCGGCCTGCGCGGGCACACCTGGTCCGGCACGTCCGCGAAGCCGGTCGGCGAGCTGGCGAAGAAGCTGGACGCGGCCGCGCGGACGTGGCACAAGCTCGCGACGGCCAAGGACGCGGACGCGTTCTGGGACTCGTACGACGTGGCCTACGACGCTCTCTCGACGGACTTCGAGACCGCCCCGCGCTCGGCGCTCGGCCTCACCGACACGCTGGAGGACAGCGGCGAGAAGGTCTGAGCGGGCGCGCGTGCGCCGCAGGACGGCGTGGGCCGAGGGGGCCGGGTCTCAGGAGGAGACCCGGCCCCCTCGGCTGCGGGCCGGGGACGGCGGCCGGGGCGGCGGCCCGTGACCGACCGCCGCCCCGGCCGGACCGTCGGCGGCGGGTTCGGCCCGCGGTCCGGGTGACGCCCCCAGGGCGCCGGGTGGGAGGACTCAGCCGAGCGGGGGCCGCTGTTCCGCCGGCTGAGCGGGGGCCGCTCCGCAGGCCCCCCGAGTGGCGGCCGTCGGGCCGGTGCCGTGGTGGGGGGTGCCGCTCGGCGGGGCAGTGGTGGCTGCCGCCCGAGCGGCGGGCGGCGGGGTCGGGCGCCCTGGAGCTGCTGCACGGGCCGGTGCCACCGTGGCTGCCGTCCGAGTGGCGGCCGTCGGGCCGGGTGTCGTGGTGCTGCTGCTCGGCGGGGCCGTCGTCTCAGTGGCGGCCGCCCAGGACGCCGTCGACCGCCGTGATCAGTTCGCCGTCCGGGGTGTCGCCGTCGAGCGACCAGAACATCGCGCCGCCGAGGCCCTTGGCGCGTACGTACGCCGACTTGGCGCGCAGCACCTTCGGGTCGTCGTACGTCCACAGGGTCGTGCCGTCGAAGAGCCAGGCGTGGCCGTTCCTCCGGTCGCGGTGGACGGTGTACCCGCCGGCCTGCGCGAGCTTCTTGAGGGCCTTGTAGTCCTCCGAGCCGGCCGCCCAGGTACCGGGCGCGGCGCCCGTGGCGGCCTGACCGAGGCCGTCGCCGCCGCCGGTCACCCCCGTCCAGCCCTGCCCGTAGAACGGCATGCCGACCACCAGCTTGCGGGCGGGCGCGCCGCGCCGCAGCCAGTCGTTCACGGTCTGGTCGACGCTGAAGTCGCCCTGAGGGGCGAACAGCGCGGACTGCTGGGCTGTGGTGGACTCCCAGCTGCCGTGGAAGTCGTAGCCCTGGAGGTTGACGAAGTCGAGGTCGCGCATGATCTTCCTGACCTCGAACCCCGCGTCGATCTTGGCGGGTGCGGTCGGCACGAAGGCCGACAGCTCGTAGTGTCCGCGCTTCTTCTGGGACCGCGCGTAGGCGTCGAGCTGGGTGCGGAACTCCCGTACGAGCGCGGTGAAGTTCTGCTTGTCCTCGGGGCGGAAGACGGTGTCGGTGTCGCCGGCCGAGCCGGGCCACTCCCAGTCGATGTCGATGCCGTCGAACAGGCCCGCGGCGGCTCCCGCGCCGCCGCGGGCGCCGTCGGCCGGAAGGTTGCCCTTGATGTAGAGGTCGATGCAGGAGGCGACGAGGGCCTTGCGGGAGGCGGGGGTGCGGGCCGCGTCCGAGAAGTGGGTGGACCAGCTCCAACCGCCCAGCGAGATCATCACCTTGAGGCCGGGGTGCTTGGCCTTCAGCTCGCGCAGCTGGTTGAAGTTGCCGGCCAGCGGCTGGTCCGGGGCGTCGGCGACACCGTCGACCGATCCGGCGGCGTCGAGCGGGCGGACGTAGTCGGCCCAGGCGTCGGCCTCGCCGGGGACGTTGCCGGTGAAGCACCTGCCGTCCGCGCCGATGTTGCCGAAGGCGTAGTTGATGTGGCTCAGCTTGGCCGCGGTGCCGCTCGTGTCCAGGTCCTTGACCTGGAAGTTCCGTCCGTAGACGCCCCATTGGGTGAAGTAGCCGACGCGCTTGTACGCGGGTTTCGCCACGTGGTCGTGGGCTGCCGTGGCGTCAGGGGCGGCGCCGGCGGAGGGCGCGAGGGTGGCGAGGAGGCCGAGGGAGACGGCGGCGACGGACAGCCGGGAAAGGGTTCTGCGACGCATGGGGCTCGTTCCTGTGCGGGTGCCGGAAGGGAGCTGTGCGGACAGGAACGTATTGGTCTGGACCATTAACGTCAAGGATTCCGACGGGAGTTCGGTGGCTATACCTGCGGCGAGGGTTTGCGTAAAGGCAAATCATCACTTCGGGTGAAACTCTGGCCCATGCTTGCGGCTGCGCACCCTCGGTTGTCAGGCTGTAGCTCACAGTCAGGCTGAGGGGAGTGTCCAGTGACGTTCGGTGAGCAGCCCGCCTATCTGCGCGTGGCGAGCGATCTCCGGGAGAAGATCGCCAACGGCTCGCTTCCCCCGCACACCCGGCTCCCCTCGCAGGCGCGCATCCGCGAGGAGTACGGGGTCTCGGACACCGTCGCACTGGAGGCGCGCAAGGTCCTCATGGCGGAGGGTTTGGTCGAGGGGCGCTCGGGCTCGGGCACCTACGTGCGCGAGCGTCCCGTGCCCCGCCGGATCGCCCGCTCCGGGTACCGGCCCCCGTCCGGCGCCAACCCCTTCCGGCAGGAGCAGGCGGCCGAAGGGGTGCGCGGCACCTGGGAGTCGAGCAGCGAGCAGGAGCCGGCGAGCGCCGAGGTCGCCGCCCGGCTCGGCATCGAGCCGGGGGAGCGGGTGATGCGCACGCGGTACGTGTTCCGGGACGGCGGCGAGCCGATGATGCTGTCCACCTCCTGGGAGCCGCTCTCGGTCACCGGCAGGACCCCGGTGATGCTGCCCGAGGAGGGCCCGCTGGGCGGCTGTGGCGTGGTCGAGCGGATGGCCGCGATCGACGTGGTCGTGGACAACGTGGTGGAGGAGGTCGGCGCGCGCCCCGGCCTCGCGGAGGAGCTGCTGACCCTCGGGGGCGTGCCCGGCCATGTGGTGATGGTCGTCGCACGGACCTACTACGCGTCGGGCCTGGCCGTCGAGACCGCCGACGTGGTCGTCCCGGCTGATCGCTACCGGATCGCGTACCACCTGCCGGTGCGGTGACGGGCGCACGCCGGCCGCTGCGCGGTGCGGCGTGTCCGGGCGGGTTCACGTCGAGTTGACGGGGTGTCGGATTCCGTAACGCGTGGGCAACGCCGGACCGCGACGGTTCGTCATGCCCCGCTCCTAGCTTCCACGTCCGTACCCGCACCCCGGCCGGACGACAGGAGCCCCCATGACGGACACGGTCACCCGTGACACCTCCTCCTCGGCGGCCCCGCCGCCACGCCGCCGCTACGCGCGGCTGGCCGCCGACGAGAGTCGCGAGGACTACTCGCTGCGCTACGCCCCGCACTCCTTCCGGCGCTGGTCGCCCGGCACGGTCGCCGGCACCGCCCTCGGCGGGATCGCCTATCTCGCCGACTTCGCCATCGGCGCCTCGATCGTCTTCACGTACGGCTTCACCAGCGGTCTCGCCTCGATCCTGACCGCCGCCGTGATCATCTTCCTCACCGGCATCCCGATCGCCCGCGCCTGCGCCCGCTACGGCCTGGACATGGACCTCATCACGCGGGGTGCCGGTTTCGGCTACTTCGGCTCCACCCTCACCTCGCTCATCTACGCCTCCTTCACCTTCATCTTCTTCGCGCTCGAAGGCTCGATCATGGCCCAGGCCATGCACCAGGCCGTGGGGCTGCCGGTCGAGCTCGGCTATCTGGTCACGACGCTGATCGTCATCCCGATCGTCTTCCGCGGCATGGGCGCCCTCGCCAAGGTGCAGGCCTGGACCCAGCCCCTGTGGATCGTCGGCATGGTGCTGCCCTTCCTCGTGCTCGCCTTCGAGGCCCCGGACGCCTGGGGCGCCTTCGCCTCCTTCGGCGGTACGGAGGGGGCGGGCGCCGGCTTCTCGTGGATCGGCTTCGGGCTCGGCACCGGCGTCGCCCTGTCCCTCATCGCGCAGATCGGGGAGCAGGCCGACTATCTGCGGTTCATGCCCGCGAAGACCGCGGAGAACAGGCGGCGCTGGAACCTCGCCGTGCTCGCCGCCGGACCCGGCTGGGTGGTCATCGGTGCGGCCAAGCAGCTCGGCGGCGCCCTCCTCGCGTTCGTCGCCCTGGAAGCCGTCGGCAAGACCCACGCGCTGGAGCCGATCGCCCCGCAGATCGAGGCGCTCAAGCCGTGGCTCGGCTCCTTCGCACTGCCGGCCGCCGCGCTGTTCGTGATCGTCTCGCAGATCAAGATCAATGTGACCAACGCCTACAGCGGCTCGCTTTCCTGGTCGAACTTCTTCTCCCGGGTGACCCACCGCCACCCGGGCCGGGTCTGGTACATCTTCCTCAACCTCGCCATCGCGCTGACGCTGATGGAGATGAACATGTTCGCGGCCCTGGGCGAACTGCTGGGCTTCTACTCCAACGTCGGCATCGCCTGGATCGCGGCCGTCGCCGCCGACCTCGTCATCAACAAGCGGGCCGGCTGGAGCCCGCCCTACATCGAGTTCAAGCGGGCGTATCTCCACGCCGTGAATCCGGCCGGCTTCGGTGCGATGGCGGTCGCCTCCGTGGTCTCCATCCTGGCCTTCTTCGGTCTCTTCGGGACGTACGCGCAGGCCTTCTCGACCTTCATCGCCGCCGGTCTCGCCCTGGTGCTGTGCCCGCTGATCGCCTGGGCGACGAAGGGGCGGTACTACCTGGCCCGGCCGAACCCGGTGAACGGCCCCGGCGCGGACGTGGCCGACGAGACGGCGACCCATGTGTGCGGGGTCTGCGAGACCGCGTACGAGCTGCCCGACATCGTGGACTGCCCCGCGCATTCCGGCCCGGTCTGCTCGCTGTGCTGCTCGCTCGACGCCGAGTGCGGCGACGTCTGCCGCAGGGATCCCGGGGCGGCCGGGCCCGTTCTGATGCCGGTGCCGACCGTCCCGAAGGCGCCTTCCGTCGACCCCGCAGAGCCCGTTCACTAAGCGGTCGACCTCCCTCCGCCGCTTGTTACTGGCCAGATACATATCTCTTTGTGAAAACCCGTATCCGCTGTGTAAATGTCAGGCGTAAGCTCGGGCATATGCGCAGCGCGGTTTCCAGGAGATCGTTAGAGACGGCCGGACCGGCGGAGGGAGAAGCCCGATGAGCGACAGCGGTCCCGACCTTGCCTGGCTGGTCATACGCCAGGACGACAACGGCAACCGCTACCGCGTCGGCCGGTACGCGACGAAGGACGAGGCCCAGAAGGTCGCCGACAGCCTCGACGACCGCGGACACAAGCAGCTCTACTGGGTCGAGCGCATCGGGCAGCCCGCCGTCTGACCCTCGATCTGCTGCCCGGGCGGCCGTAGCCGCCACCCGGGTTACGCTCCGCACCATGACCGATCGCCGAACGGACCCCGGGACGCCCGACCCTGTCGTGGTCGTCGCCGGGGCCCTCTGCCATCAGGGGCGGCTGCTCGCCGCCCGCCGCAGCGCCCCCGAAGAGCTCGCCGGCCGCTGGGAGCTGCCCGGCGGCAAGCTGGAGCCGGGGGAGAGCCCGGAGGAGGCCCTGGTCCGCGAGCTGCGCGAGGAGCTCGGCATCGAGACCGAGGTCGGCGCGCGCGTTCCCGGTGAATGGCCGCTCAAGCCCGGCTACGTCCTGCGCGTGTGGGCCGCCCGGCTCACCTCCGGCGAGCCGCGGCCCCTGGAGGACCACGACGAGCTGCGTTGGCTCGCCCGCCACGAGCTGGACTCCGTCGACTGGCTCGACCAGGACCGCCCCGCCGTCGCCGAGGCCGGACGACTGCTGCCCGGCGCCCCGGAGGCCTCCGCCGCCCCGACGGACGGCGCGCGAGGCTGATCCCTACGCCGTTCGTGCCACCGTGCGCCCAGGGCCGAGTGCGCGCGATATCCCACTCCGAATATCGGGTATGTCCTGATTAACCCCCCGAAATAGGACGTGGGCTTCGTGATCGACACCGAAGGCGACTGCGCCGAATGGCATTTTCCGGCGGAGGCCAACGCCGTGCGCACGGCTCGTCACGCGGTGCGGGACACCCTGAGGGCCTGGCAGCTCGACTCGGTGATCGGTGACGTGACCGTCCTGCTGGTCAGCGAGCTGGTGACCAACTCCCTGCGCTACGCCTCCGGCCCCATCGGCGTCCGCCTCGTCCGGCAGCTGCCCGACGGAATCGGCCCCGGACACGGCCCCGCGCTCCTCGTGGAGGTCTCCGATCCGCTTCCGGATCAGCCCACCGAGCGCCCCGCCGGACCGGACGACGAGGGGGGCCGCGGACTGCAGCTCGTGGCCTGTTCCGCCCGCCGGTGGGGTACCCGGGCGGGACGTTCCGGGAAAACCGTGTGGTTCGAGCTGGCCCTCCCTGGTGAGTAAAGAGGGTGGGACGACGATCAGCGGGACTCGGCCGGAAACGAACGAGACCACCCTGTGATCGTGAACGTCGTGCCGACGGGGGCCGTGGTGCTGAATACTTCGGTCATGGCCGGTCCGGTGCGGTGAGCTGGAGGGGACGGTCGCGTGAGCGAGATACCTGAGACGGCGAGCGGTGTCGTGTGGCAGAGCAGCCCGCCCGGGTCGATCTATGACTACATCCGGGTCGCCTCCTTCTCGATAGGCCCCGACGGGCTTGTCGACCAATGGAGCAGGCGGGCCGTGGAGCTCTTCGGCGTGACCGCCGAGCAGGCCCGGGGCAAGGACCCGGTCGAGGCCTTCATGCCCGCCGACCTGCGCGAGCGCGGACACCGCAGGGTCAAGGAGATCCTCGACGGCAAGGAATGGACGGGCCTGGTCCCCTTCCGGATGCCCGGCGAGGACCGCCCGCACGGCATCGCCGAGATGTACGTCATGCCCAGCGAGACCGAGCGCGGGGAGAAGGCGGCCCTGTGCATCGTCGTCGACGTGCGGGCGCTGCGCCGCATAGAGACCGACCTCGCCGCCTCGCAGGCCATTTTCGGCCAATCCCCGTTCGGCTTTCTGCTCTTCGGCACCGACCTCACCGTGAAGCGGGCCAACCGCCGCTTCGCCACCGTCTTCGGCGGCAACGCCGCCGACCACCGCGGCCGGACCGTGTACGACTACCTCACCCGGCCCGAGGCCGAGCGGATGACCGCCGCGCTCCGCAAGGTCCTGGAGACCGGCGAGTCCGTCGCCGACCTCCAGATCGTCGGCGCCGCGCCCGGCTCCACCGACCGGCGCCACTGGTCCGTCAACCTCTACCGCGTGCACAGCGGCTCCGGCCGCCCCATCGGCGTCGCCGGCCTCGGCATCGACGTCACCCGCCGGCAGAACGCCGCCCGCGAGGCCGCCAGCGCCCGCCGCAACCTCGCCCTGCTCAACGAGGCCGGCGCCCGCATCGGCAACTCCCTCGACCTGGAGGCCACCGCCCGCGAACTCCTCGACGTCGCCGTCCCCGGCTTCTGCGACCTCGCCGCCGTCGACCTCTACCAGGGGCTGCTCACCGGCGACGAGGCCCCGCCCGGCCGCTGGGGCAGCTCCCACGACGTCGGCTACGGAGCGGGCAGCGCCGAACTGCGCCGGGTCGCCGTCGCCAGCTCCGTCTCCGACACCCCCGTACGCGTCGGGAAGCCGCGTCCCAGCGGCGACGACACGGCCGCCCCGACGCCCGGGGCCGACGGCGGGGTGTGCTGCGACAGCGGCCCGATCGAGGTCGGCTCCGTGCACCGGTACCCCTTCAACTCGCCCTGCGCCGGGGCCCTGCGCACCGGCCGCGCCCGCTCCGTCCCCGGGGCGGACGGCAGCCTCGTCCAGTCCACCCTCGTCGTCCCGATGGTCGCCCACGACACCGTCGTCGGCCTCGTCCAGTTCTCCCGCGCCAAGGGCAGCGAGCCCTTCGGCGAGCGCGACCGTGCCCTCGCCGTCGAACTCGCCGCCCGCGCCGCGGTCTGCATCGACAACGCCCGCCTCTACCGGCGCGAGCACGAGCGGGCCCTCATCCTCCAGCGCAGCCTGCTGCCGCCCGGCGACCCCGAGGCCGCCGGACTGGACATCGCCTGCCGCTATCTCCCCGGCACCGTCGGCTCCGAGGTCGGCGGCGACTGGTTCGACGTCATCGAACTTCCCGGCCACCGCACCGCGCTGGTCATCGGCGACGTCATGGGCCGCGGCCTGCGCGCCGCCGTCGCCATGGGCGAACTGCGCACCGCCGTGCGCACCCTCGCCCAGCTCGACCTCGAACCCGCCGAGGTCCTCTCCCACCTCGACGAGATCGCCCGCGGCCTCGGCGCCCCCGCCGGCGCCCAGCAGTCCGCGCGCGCCCACAAGGCCCGCGGCCCCGAGCTCTCCGAGGTCTATCTCGCCACCTGCGTCTACGCCGTCTACGACCCCGTCACCCGGCGCTGCACCTTCGCCAACGCGGGCCACCTGCCGCCTGTGCTCGTCGAACCCGGCGAGGAGGCCCTGCTCCTCGACGTGCCGCCGGGCATGCCGCTCGGCGTCGGCGGCGAGCCCTTCGAGGAGGTGGAGGTTGAGCTGCCCGAGGGCGCGCTGCTCGCGCTCTACACCGACGGCCTCGTCGAGTCCCGCGACCACGCCCTGGACGAGGGGCTGAGCGCCTTCCGCAGCGCCCTCGCCAACCACGGCCGGCCCCTCGAGGACGTCTGCGACCACGTCCTGAACACCCTCGACACCCGGCACGGCGAGGACGACATCGCCCTGCTCATGGCGCGCATCCAGGGGCTGCCGAGCGAAGCCGTGGGCGACTGGCGGCTCCCCAGGGAGCCCCGCTCGGTCGGCCGCGCCCGCGAACTGGCCCGCGCCCAGCTCACCACCTGGGGGCTGGAACCCCTGGTCGACACCGTTGAGCTGCTCGTCAGCGAGCTGGTCACCAACGCCTTGCGCTACGGCGAGGGCGAGATCCGGCTGCGGCTGCTGCGCGACCGCACTCTGGTCTGCGAGGTGTGGGACGCGGGTCTCGTCCAGCCCCGGCGGCGCCGCGCCAAGGACACCGACGAGGGCGGGCGCGGACTGCAGCTGGTCGGGCTGCTCAGCGCCGCCTGGGGCTCGCGCCGCACCCCGCGCGGCAAGACCGTCTGGTTCGAGCTGCCGCTGCCGGACGGCGACGGCTTCACCGAACCGACGGTGGATCAGCTGCTCAGCATGTTCTGAGCCTACGGACCGGACCGGCCACGACCCGGACCGGTCCACGACCGGGCTTCCGTGCGGCGCCAGGGGGCGGCTCGCCGATCCTGCCGGGCTCGCGGCACGATCCGGCCCGGTCGACACGACACCGCCCGCTAGCCCTTCAGCGCGGCCAGCCGGGCCTCGATCTCCGCCTGGTCGCCCAGCGCGTCCAGCTGTTCGAACTGGGCGTCCAGCGAGGAGGCGGCGAGCTCCTGCTTGCCCAGCGCCCTCGCCTCCTCCCGGCGGACCTTGTCCTCGAAGCGGCTCAGCTCGCTCGTCGGGTCCAGGAGGTCGACGCTCCGCACCGCGTCCGTCATCGTGCTCTGGGCCTGCGCCGACCTGGCCCGCGCGACCAGCTCGTCCCGCTCGGCCTGGAGCTCGCCCAGCTTGACCTTCATCTGGTCCAGGCCCGACGTGAGCTTCGTCACCACCTCGGTCTGCGCGGCGATCGTCGGCTCCGCCGTCGACGCCTCCTTCTCCGACTGCAGCTGCCGTCCGAGGGCGACCTTCGCCAGGTTGTCGAAGCGGTCCGCCTCCGCCGGCTGCCCGCCGGCCCGCAGCTCGTCCGCCTTGCGGCTCGCGGCCAGCGCCTTCGCGCCCCACTCCTTCGCCGCGTCCACGTCCTCCCGGTGGTCCTGCTCCATCAGGCGCAGGTTGCCGATGGTCGCCGCGACCGCCTCCTCCGCCTCCGCGATGTTGCTCGCATAGTCGCGGATCAGCTGGTCCAGCATCTTCTGCGGATCCTCGGCCTGGTCCAGGAGCGCGTTGATGTTGGCCTTCGCCAGCTGGGCGACCCGGCCGAGGACGGTCTGCTTGCTCATGGTCGGTCTCCTTGCGCGCACGACGTACGAGACGTGCGGGTAGACGTACGAGTCGGGTGACGAATGATCGAGCGGGGTCAGAAGCGCCCGCCGCCGCCCAGTCGGCCGCGGGTGCCCCCGCCGCCGAAGCTGCCGGGGCCGCCGCCGAAGCCTCCGCCCGCGAAACCCCCGCCATGTCCACCACCGTGTCCACCCCCACCACGTCCTCCCCCGAACAGTCCGCCGAGGATGATGCCGCCGAGCACGGCCCCTCCGAGCCCGCCGCCCCCGGCACCTCCCACTCCTGTTACACCGCCCAGGCCGTTCGGGTTCCCGTACGACCGCACGTCCTGCTCGGCGAGCTCCTGCGCCTGCCGGGCGAGCACGTCCGCCTGCTGCGCCTCGGCGAGCGCCGCCTGCGGGTCGTCGCCGGCCAGCCGCCCCGACCGGTCCAGGCGCCGCTGCGCCTCGGCCAGGCGGGTGCGGGCCTCGGCGCCCACCGCCCCGCGGTGCGTCGTGACGAAGTCGGCGGCCGCGCCGATCGCCGAACGGGCCGTCAGCGTCGCCTGGTCCAGGAGCGCACGGGCGCGTCGGCCGCCCGACTCGCGCTCCCGCGCGCCCTCCAGCGCCTTGTCGAGCGCCGTGTCCGCCTCCTCGAGGCGGCGCAGCGCGTCGATCGGGTCGTACCGGCCGGAGCCCATCGCCCCGCGCACGTCGGCGAGCACCGACTCGGCCCGGCCGATCCGGCCCCGCAGGTCCGCCGTCGGCTCCCCCTCCGCGGTGCCCTGCAGAAGCCCGTGGGCGTCGGCCAGGTCCGCCGCGGTCTCGGTGAGCGCCCCGGACAGCTTCCCCACGGCCTCCGCCAGCTCCTGGGCCCGCCGGTCCACGGCGTCGATGAGCCGGGCCGCCTGGTCGACGGCGCCCTCGGCGGCCCGGATCTGCACGGCGGCGCCCCCGTTGTCGCCCCGGTCCAGGAGATGCCGGGCCCGGCTGACGGTGGTGGTCGCGAACACCAGCCGGTCCTTGGCCTGTTCGACGTCGCCGGAGACCGGGGCGGCCGCGGACTCGGTGTAGCGCTCGCGCATCGCCGTCAGCGTCGCCTCCGCCGTGCCCACCCGGCCGGTCTGCTCCCGGAAGGCCGACTCGACGGCCTCCAGCGCCTGCGGGGCGTTGCGCTCCAGGGCGCGCAGTCGGTCGAAGTCCTCGGACTCGGCGTCGAGGCGGGCGTCCACGTCGGCGCAGCGCTTGAGGACCTCGTCGAGCATGGACCGCCGGGTCGCGTCGTCCTCGGGAAACGCGTCGTCGAGCTGCTGGCGCACCCGGAAGGCGGCCGTGAGCTCGCTCTCGGCGTACCGCACCGCCTCGGCGAAGCGGGTGGCCGCCTCCTCGCCGAACTGGGCGGTGGCGAAGCCCAGTTCCTCCTTGCTGGTCCGCACGGCGTCGTCGGCGGCGACGAGCGCCTGCCGGGCCCGCCCGTCGAGTTCGTCGAGGCGGGGCGGCGGGGGGCCCTTCGGGGTGCCCCAGCCGCTGCCGCCCGCGGCGGAGCCCCAGCCCCCGCCGCCCGGTGTCGTGCGGGTGGCGGTCCTGCGGCGGCGTTTGGTCCACGCGTAGGCGGCGAGCGCGCCGGCGCCGCCGACCAGCGCCAGGGGCAGCACCAGGTCGGTGGCGGAGGTGGAGTCCTCGGCCGCGTTCCCGCCGGGGTCGGCGGGTCCGGGAGTGATCGCGGGGGCGGGGACGGGGTGTCCGGCGAGGACGGCGGCGTAGCCGTTCGCGGCCCCGATGGCCGCGCCCGCCCAGTCGTTCTGCCGCAGGGCCGGTTCGATCGCGGTCCGGGCGACGTCGTCGAGCTGGGCCTGGGTGAGGCGCGAGCCGGGGTCGGCGGAGTAGCCGTACTGCCGGTCGTGAGTGGCGACGGCGAGCAGGACGTCGTCGCGGCCGAGTCCGTTGCGGTCGGCGGTGGCGTCGGCCCAGCCCTGGGCGGGGCGGCCGGAGAAGTCCCGTACGTAGACGACGAAGAGCTGCACCCGCCGGGCGTCGTAGAGCTGGCCGAGGGCCCGCACCACCGAGGGGCGCCGGTCGCCGAGGGCGCCGACCCGGTCGGTGATCTGCCCCTCCCGGGACAGGACGACGGGGTCGTCGGCGCGGGCGCCGGGAACGGCGGGCACGACCAGCCACCACGCCGCCACCAGCACCGCGAGCAGGGCTCGGGTGGCTGTTCGTGTCACAAAAGTGAGGTTATGTCCAGGGTTGGGGGTGCGCGACCGGGCCGGTCCGGACGTGCGGAAACCGTTCTCCACAGGCGTGCGTCACTGTCGGTAGCCATCGCTACGGTGGTTCCAGTGACGCGACGACTCTCGGGGGGCCCGGGTGAACGGACGATGGA
Source organism: Streptomyces sp. NPDC051921 (assembly GCF_040680975.1). Lineage (NCBI taxonomy): Bacteria > Bacillati > Actinomycetota > Actinomycetes > Kitasatosporales > Streptomycetaceae > Streptomyces > Streptomyces sp. NPDC051921. The sequence continues at coordinate 446,915 of NZ_JBFAXU010000002.1, read as the reverse complement.
AGAGCGTGTGGCGGCGGGGGCGCTGGGTCGCCCTCGGACTCGTCCTCGTGCTCGTCGTGCCGGCGCTGGCCGCGGGCACGGCCCTGCGCCTCAACTACACCGGCGAGCCGCGCGAGGGGACGAAGACCCGCGGCAAGGACGCCATCTGGCTCGGCCACGCCTGGGTCGACGGCCGCAAGAAGGACGCCGACCTCGCCGCGTTCGCCGAGCGGATCAGAGGCACGGGCATACGTGACCTGTACGTCCACGCCGGGCCCCTGGAGCACGACGGCACCCTGCCCGCCGCCCGCCACCCGCGGGCGCGCTGGCTCGTCGACGGCGTCCACCGCACGATGCCCGGCATACGGGTGCACGCCTGGCTCGGAGACGTCCTCGCCTCCGAGGGCCCGGACGGGCTGCGCCTGGAGGACGCCGGCAGCCGGGCCGCCGTGGTGGCCTCCGCCCGGCAGGTCCTCGACGCCGGCTTCGAGGGCGTCCACTTCGACCTGGAGCCGCTGCACTCCGACGACCGTCGCTATCTGTCGCTCCTCGACGACCTCGGAGCGCTGACCCGGCCCCGCAAGGCACCGCTCTCGGTCGCCGCGCACCAGATAGACCCGCTGCCGGCGGCCCACACGGTCCTCGGCGCGCTGTCCGGCAGCGAGAAGTGGTGGTCGCAGGAGTTCTTCGGGCAGGTCGCCCGACGGGTCGACCAGATCGCGGTCATGTCGTACGACACCTGGATGCCGCTGGAGGGGACGTACGGCGGCTACGTCGCCCAGCAGACCAGCCTCGCCCTGGAGGTGACGCCCGAGGGGACGGACCTGCTCATGGGCCTGCCCTTCTTCCACGAGGACGACCTGGGCCACCACGAGTCGGCCGAGACCGTCGCCGCCGCCGTCCGCGGCGCCCGCCTCGGCCTCGGGCGCACGGCCCCGGACCGCGAGCGCTTCGGCCTGGCGCTCTACGTGGACTTCGCCGCGGAGGAGGGCGACTGGCAGGCGTACCGGGACGGCTGGCACTGACCCTTACGGCCCGGGCCGGGGGCCCGGCGGCAGGGGGCGCACCTGTGCCGGAGCCCCGGCAGGGCGCGCACCCGGGCCGGAGCTCTGAGGAACGGCGCTCCTGGGCCCGAGCCCCGTGGAACGGCGCGCTCGTGCCGCATCCCCGCGGATGGGTGCGCCCCTGGGCCCGAGCCCCGCGGAACGGCGCGCTCGTGCCGCACCCCCGCGGACGGGGCGCGCCCCTCGCCCCTACCCCTTCCGCCGTCGGATCTTGTCGCCCAGCCACACGACCGGGTCGTACTTGCGGTCCACGACCCGTTCCTTCATGGGGATCAGGGCGTTGTCCGTGATCCGGATCTCCTCCGGGCACACCTCGGTGCAGCACTTCGTGATGTTGCAGTAGCCGAGGCCGTGTTCGTCCTGGGCGGTGCGGCGGCGGTCGAGGCCGGTCTCCTCCGCCGCGTCGAGCGGGTGCATGTCGAGCTCGGCGATCCGCATCAGGAAGCGCGGGCCGGCGAACACGGCCTTGTTCTCCTCGTGGTCGCGCACCACGTGGCAGGTGTCCTGGCACAGGAAGCACTCGATGCACTTCCGGAACTCCTGCGAGCGGTCGACGTCCTCCTGCGTCATCCGGTACTCGCCCGGGCCGAGCCCCGTGGGCGGCACGAAGGCCGGGATCTCCCGCGCCTTCGCGTAGTTGAAGGAGACGTCCGTGACCAGGTCGCGGATCACCGGGAAGGCCCGCATCGGCGTCACCGTGATCGTCTCGTCCCGCCCGAAGACCGACATCCGGGTCATGCACATCAGCCGCGGACGCCCGTTGATCTCGGCCGAGCAGGAGCCGCACTTGCCGGCCTTGCAGTTCCAGCGGACGGCCAGGTCGGGCGCCTGGGTGGCCTGGAGGCGGTGCACGATGTCGAGCACCACCTCGCCGTCGTGCACCTCGACCGTGTAGTCGGCGAGCTCGCCGCCGCCGGCGTCGCCCCGCCAGATCCGGAACCTCGCGTCGTACGTGCTCATGCGTCCAGCTCCTCCTCGGCGAGGTACTTCGCCAGCTCCTCCTTCTCGAAGAGGGCGAGCAGATCGGCCCTGATCGGCTCGGTCCGCACCCGTTCGAGGTCCACCCCGCCCCCGTCGGCCGCCCGGCAGCGCAGGTTCACCGGGCGCCATGCGCGGTCCATGGACGGGTGGTCCTCGCGCGTGTGGCCGCCCCGGGACTCCGTGCGTTCCAGGGCCGCCCGCGCCACGCACTCGCTGACCAGGAGCATGTTGCGCAGGTCGAGCGCGAGGTGCCAGCCGGGGTTGAACTGCCGGTGGCCCTCGACGGCGACCCGCCGCGCCCGCTCCCGCAGTTCGGCGATCCGCTCCAGGGCCTCGGCCATCTCGCCCTCCCGCCGGATGATCCCGACGAGGTCGTTCATCGTCTGCTGGAGTTCCTGGTGGAGCGTGTACGGGTTCTCCCCGTCGCCGTCGAACGGGGCCAGCGCCTCCGTCCGGGCCGCCGCCACCGCCTCCTCGCCGACGTCGGGCCGGCCGGCCTCCGCCGCGTAGGCGGCCGCGTGCAGTCCGGCCCGTCGCCCGAACACCAGCAGGTCGGAGAGGGAGTTGCCGCCGAGCCGGTTCGAGCCGTGCATGCCGCCGGCGACCTCGCCGGCGGCGAAGAGACCGGGCACGCCGACGGTCGCGGCGGACTCCGAGTCGACGGCGACGCCGCCCATCACGTAGTGACAGGTCGGCCCGACCTCCATCGCCTCGGCCGTGATGTCGACGTCCGCGAGCTCCTTGAACTGGTGGTACATCGACGGCAGCCGGCGCCGGATCACCTCCGCCGGCATGCGCGTCGACACGTCGAGGAAGACCCCGCCGTGCGGGGAGCCGCGGCCGGCCTTGACCTCCGCGTTGATCGCCCGGGCCACCTCGTCGCGGGGCAGCAGCTCGGGCGGGCGGCGGTTGTTGTCGGGGTCCTCGTACCAGCGGTCGCCCTCCTCCTCGGACTGGGCGTACTTCTCCTTGAAGACCTCGGGGACGTAGTCGAACATGAACCGTCGGCCCTCGGAGTTCCGCAGCACCCCGCCGTCGCCGCGCACGGACTCGGTGACGAGGATCCCCTTCACCGACGGCGGCCAGACCATGCCGGTCGGATGGAACTGCACGAACTCCATGTTCACCAGCGGCGCCCCCGCGAGCAGCGCGAGCGCGTGCCCGTCGCCGGTGTACTCCCAGGAGTTGGACGTGACCTTGAAGGACTTGCCGATGCCGCCGGTCGCGAGGACGACCGCGGGGGACTGGAGGACGAAGAAGCGTCCGGACTCCCGCTCGTAGCAGAAGACCCCGGAGACCCGCTCGGAGCCGGCGCCGGAGCCTCCTCCGGACGAGCTCCGGAGGACGCGGGTGACCGTGCACTCCTGGAAGACCTTCAGACGGCTCTCGTAGTCGCCGGTCTCGCGGAAGTCCTCCTGCTGGAGGGAGACGATCTTCTGCTGGAGGGTGCGGATCAGTTCGAGGCCGGTCCGGTCGCCGACGTGCGCGAGCCGCGGGTACTCGTGGCCGCCGAAGTTGCGCTGGGAGATGCGCCCGTCGGGCGTGCGGTCGAAGAGGGCGCCCCAGGTCTCCAGCTCCCACACCCGGTCGGGAGCCTCCTGGGCGTGCAGCTCGGCCATCCGCCACTGGTTGAGGAACTTGCCGCCGCGCATGGTGTCGCGGAAGTGGGTCTGCCAGGTGTCGTGCGGATTGGCGTTCGCCATGGAGGCGGCGATGCCGCCCTCCGCCATCACGGTGTGCGCCTTGCCGAACAGGGACTTGCAGATGACGGCCGTCCGGGCGCCCCGCTGCCGCGCCTCGATCGCCGCACGCAGCCCGGCGCCCCCCGCGCCGACCACGATCACGTCCCACTGCTGTCGCTCCACAGGAGTCATGTCAGAAGAACCTCGGGTCGTCGAAGGCACCGGTGGCGAGGAGGTACACGTAGAGGTCGCAGGCGGCGACGCTGATCAGCGAGGCCCACGCGAGCTGCATGTGGCGGCGGTTCAGCCGGCCCACCCAGGTCCAGAGCCGGTAGCGGACGGGATGCTTCGAGAAGTGCCGCAGCCGGCCGCCGACGATGTGCCGGCAGGAGTGGCAGGACAGCGTGTACGCCCAGATCAGCACGATGTTGACGAGGAAGACGAGCGTCCCGAGCCCCGCGTGGCCCCACGCGTAGTCCTCGTCCCGGAAGGTCAGCACCGTGTCGTACGTGAGGACACCGGCGACCGGGAGTGCCAGGTAGAAGAAGTAGCGGTGGATGTTCTGCAGGATCAGCGGGAAGCGGGTCTCGCCGCTGTACGAGCGGTGGGGTTCGGCGACCGCGCAGGCCGGGGGAGAGGCCCAGAAGCCCCGGTAGTAGGCCTTGCGGTAGTAGTAGCAGGTCAGCCGGAAGCCGAGCGGGAAGATCAGGATGAGCAGGGCGGGCGAGAGGCCCCACCAGCTCCCGAACAGCGCCCAGTTGGGGCCGCCCCGCATGGGGACGCAGTTCTCCGCCAGGCACGGCGAGTAGAACGGTGACACGTAGGGAGCGGCGTAGTAGTCGGCGTTCGCGAAGGCCCGCCAGGTCGAGTAGGCGACGAAGGCGAGCAGTCCGGCCGCGGTGGCGGCGGGCGCCAGCCACCAGCGGTCGGTGCGCAGATGGCGAGCGGCGAGGGAGGCGCGCCCGGCGGAGCGCACCCCCGTCGCCGTTCCGTTTCTCGTCGGGGGTCGGGTACCTGTGGCCAACAGGGCCTCCTCGGCTCTACGGCGCGTGGCGGTCGCGTGCTCCCAGGCCCTCGTCGTCGATGTCGGTCCACTTCTGGGAGTCGTACGGGGTGTCGGGGATCGTCACCATGTTCTCGGCGCGGCCCTCCGTCGGCACCCTGGGTGCGCCCCGCTCCGCCCCGACGCGGCGTTCCAGCTCTTCGACCGTGTGTTCCAGGTCTTGCAGGCGGCGCTTGACGGCCGCGAGATCGTCCTGAACGGACATGGTTGCCCTCACTTCCGCGAGCGCGGGTCACACGCGAGTGTCGCGCGTCACATCCCGCTTGTGAAGCCGTGTGCACGTGATTCCACTCGTCCGGAGCGCCCCGGCGGCCGGGCGATTGGGCCGCACGAGTGGGGTTTGCCGCACGCGCCGCCGTGTCGCCGTCACCGGATCCGCTCCGTCCTTTTCAGTGTATGAGCAATAGGTGTGATCATCTCCAAATGGCATGAAACTGGACGAAGGGGTACAAGTCATGTCCCAGGTCGGCGCCCCTCGCGGGAGGACATGCTCCAGGAGCCCCCGCTCCCGCACGCTCCGCTCCGTCGCGACGCTCGGCAGCGCGGTCCTCGCGCTCGCCGTCCTCGCCGGATGCAGCTCCGGCGACAGCGGCGACGAGCCGCCCGCCGCCGCCCAGGACAACGCGCCGGCCGCACGTGAGCGGGTCGCCGACGGAGGAAACCTGCGCTGGGCCGTCGACGCGCTGCCCACCACGCTCAACGCCTTCCAGGCCGACGCCGACGCCGCCACCGCCCGCATCGCGGGCGCGGTGCTGCCCGCCCTCCACACCCTCGACGAGCGCGGCCGCCCGCGGCTGAACCCCGACTACCTGGAATCCGCCGAGGTCGTCGAGACCGAGCCGAAGCAGGTCGTCCTCTACAAGCTCAACCAGCAGGCGGTGTGGAGCGACGGGCGCGAGATCGGCGCCCCGGACTTCGTCGCCCAGTGGCGCGCGCTCAGCGGCCGGGACACCGCCTACTGGACCGCGCGCAACGCCGGCTACGAGCGCATCGAGAAGATCGAGCGCGGCAAGGACGACCTGGAGGTGCGGGTCACCTTCGGCAAGCCGTACGCCGACTGGCGCTCGCTCTTCACCCCGCTCTACCCGAAGGAGGTGATGGGCACCCCGAACACCTTCAACGACGGCGCCCGCGCCTCCCTCAAGGCCACCGCAGGACCGTTCCTCCTCAAGACGATCGACCGCAAGGCCGGCACCGTCACGCTCGCCCGCAACCCGCGCTGGTGGGGCCAGAACGCCAAGCTCGACACCGTCGTCCTCACCGCCGTGCCCCGCGCCGACCGGGCGACCGCGCTCGCCGCCGGCAAGCTGGACCTGGCCGAGATCGACCGGGCCGTCGCCGAGCGGATCGCCCTCGCGACCCGCGACGCCCAGTCCGGCAAGAACGCCGGTCACGTCCTCGCCCACGGGCCCGGTGCCGGGATCACGCCCGCCGGCGCCCTGAAGTCCTGGGCGCTCGCCCACGGCTCCGACGCGGCGAAGGCCGCGGAGGTACGGGCGGCCCGGGAGAAGAACCAGCAGGCCATCGCCCGGTACGCGACCGAGCAGAGCGGCCTCTCCCGGTTCGTGGTCCGCAAGTCCCTGGAGCCCGCCTACACCCAGCTCTCCCTCAACGGGGAGTCCGGCCCGCTCGCCGACGAGCGGGTGCGCCGGGCGGTGGCCCGCGCGATCGACCGCCAGGAGCTGGCCGAGACGGTGCTCAAGCCCCTCGGCCTGCCGGCCAGGCCCCCGGGCAGCCACCTCGCGCTCGCCGGTCAGGCCGCGTACGCCGACAGCAGCGACGCGCTCGGCGACCAGGACACCAAGGAGGCGCGGGCGCTGCTCGCCGACGCCGGCTGGGTGCCGGGCGGGGCGCTGCAGAAGCCGGCCGCCGGAACGAAGGCGGGCAGCGAGGCCACGAAGCAGGACGCCGAGAAGGCGAAGGCGGGAGCGGAGAAGAAGACCGACGGCAAGGCCGAGCAGACGCCCAGGAAGAAGGAGGCCGACGCCGTCTCCGACGAGGGCCTCTACATCGTCGGTGACGACAAGCCCGGTGAGCGGCGGCCGACCGGCCCGCTGATCGGCGCCGGCGGCCCCGAGAACGGCACCGACATCCTCGCCCCGGCCCCCGTCGCCGCCCTCCAGAGCGCGGCACTGCTCCGCCAGGCCGCGGCCCTGGACACCGGCAGCGGCGCGGGCGCCCAGGTGCAGTCACAGCTCCAGGCGCACCCCGCCGAGCCCGTGGCCGGCGCCTACGCCCCGCGCGGCACCGCCGCCCCGGCCGCCGTGGACGGTACCGGGCAGGCCCTGGGCAAGGACGGGAAGGCGCTCAGCCTCCGCTTCGTCCTGCCTTCGGGGCCGGGCTCGGAGTCGCTGCGGGCGGTCGGGGACCGGATCGTGCGGATGCTGGACGCCGTCGGCATCCGCACCGAGGTCACCAAGGTCTCCGACGACAGCTTCTTCAAGGACCACATCGCCTCCGGCGACTACGACCTGGCCCTCTACTCCTGGCCCGCGACCGCCTTCCCGGCGACCGACGCCCGCCCGATCTACGCGAAGCCCGAGCCGGCCTCCGACGGCTCGCTGCTCGTCGAGCAGAACTACGCCCGGGTCGGCACCGACCGCATCGACCAGCTCTTCGACCAGGCGGCGGCCACCCTCGACGAGGAGGAGGCCCGTGACCTGGTCCGCCAGGCCGACGCCCGGATCTGGGCCGCGGCCGGCTCCATCCCGCTCTACCAGCGCCCTCAGCTGGTGGCCGCCAGGCCCGACCTCGTGAACGCGGGGGCCTGGGGCTTCGCCTCCCCGCGCTACCAGGACATCGGCTTCAAGAAGCCCGAATCCGCCCAGGGCGCGGAGCGCAACACCCGCAAGTGAGCGCAATACCCTAAAGCAGCCGAAAGTCCAAGTCGCAAGCTCAGAAGCAGCTCAATTTCCTTGCCCGTCGGCGACCCCGGCGGGCAGGATCACGTCGGCCCCTTGACCCGGTCGCATGATCTTCCCCACACCCTGAAACCTCCTAGTAGAACCTCTCGGATCCACTCCGGGGAAGCCCCTTGCGCGGCAGCCCCGTACCATAGGACATAGCCGTGGCGCGTCCGCCCGGCGGGCGTAAGAGGAACTGACGCCGATTCCCACGATCCGAGAGAAGCGCAAGCCACCCATGCCCACGCGCCACGACATCCGTAACGTCGCCATCGTCGCCCACGTCGACCACGGCAAGACGACCATCGTCGACGCCATGCTCAAGCAGGCCGGTGCCTTCGCCGCCCACCAGCAGCTCGACGACCGCATGATGGACTCGAACGACCTGGAGCGTGAGAAGGGCATCACGATCCTCGCCAAGAACACGGCGGTGAAGTACCACCCCAAGGACGGCGGGGCCCCGATCACGATCAACATCATCGACACCCCCGGCCACGCCGACTTCGGTGGCGAGGTCGAGCGCGGTCTGTCGATGGTCGACGCCGTCGTCCTCCTGGTGGACGCCTCCGAGGGTCCGCTCCCGCAGACCCGCTTCGTGCTGCGCAAGGCCCTCCAGGCCCGCATGCCCGTCATCCTCTGCATCAACAAGACGGACCGCCCGGACTCCCGGATCGACGAGGTCGTCAACGAGACCTACGACCTCTTCCTCGACCTGGACGCCGACGAGGACCAGATCGAGTTCCCGATCGTCTACGCCTGCGGCCGTGACGGCATCGCCTCGCTGACCAAGCCGGAAGACGGCACCGTCCCGGCGGACTCCACCAACCTGGAGCCGTTCTTCTCCACGATCCTGGAGCACGTCCCGGCCCCGACGTACGAGGAGGACGCGCCGCTCCAGGCCCACGTCACCAACCTCGACGCCGACAACTTCCTCGGCCGCATCGCGCTGCTCCGCGTCGAGCAGGGCGAGCTGCGCAAGGGCCAGACGGTCGCGTGGATCAAGCGTGACGGCTCGATCTCGAACGTCCGCATCACCGAGCTGATGATGACCGAGGCGCTCACCCGCAAGCCGGCCGAGGTCGCGGGCCCCGGTGACATCTGCGCCGTCGCCGGCATCCCGGACATCATGATCGGCGAGACCCTCGCCGACCCCGAGAACCCGGTCGCGCTCCCGCTGATCACGGTCGACGAGCCTGCCATCTCCATGGTCATCGGCACCAACACCTCCCCGCTGGTCGGCCGCGGCGGCACCGGCAAGGGCGCGGACGCCAAGGCCGCGGTCAAGGACCGCAAGGTCACCGCCCGCCAGGTCAAGGACCGTCTGGACCGCGAGCTGATCGGTAACGTCTCGCTCCGCGTCCTCGACACCGAGCGTCCGGACGCCTGGGAGGTCCAGGGCCGTGGTGAGCTCGCGCTCGCCATCCTGGTCGAGCAGATGCGCCGCGAGGGCTTCGAGCTCACCATCGGCAAGCCGCAGGTCGTCACCAAGGAGGTCGACGGCAAGGTCCACGAGCCCGTCGAGCGCATGACGATCGACGTGCCCGAGGAGCACATGGGTGCCGTCACCCAGCTCATGGGTGTCCGCAAGGGCCGCATGGACAACATGTCGAACCACGGCTCCGGCTGGGTCCGCATGGAGTTCGTCGTCCCGTCCCGTGGCCTCATCGGCTTCCGTACGGAGTTCCTGACCCAGACCCGCGGCACGGGCATCGGCCACTCGATCCACGAGGGCCACGAGCCCTGGTTCGGCACGCTGACCACCCGTAACAACGGCTCGCTGGTCGCCGACCGCGCCGGTGCCGTCACCGCCTTCGCGATGACGAACCTGCAGGAGCGCGGCGTGCTGTTCACCGACCCCGGCACCGAGGTGTACGAGGGCATGATCGTCGGCGAGAACTCCCGCTCCGACGACATGGACGTGAACATCACGAAGGAGAAGAAGCTCACCAACATGCGCTCCTCCTCCGCCGACTCCTTCGAGGCGATCGTCCCGCCGCGCAAGCTCTCCCTGGAGCAGTCCCTGGAGTTCTGCCGCGACGACGAGTGCGTCGAGGTGACCCCGGAGGCCGTGCGCATCCGCAAGGTCGTCCTGGACCAGAAGGAGCGCAGCCGCTCCGCCTCGCGCGCCAAGAACGCCTGACGCGAAGCGTTTGAGCGAAAGCTCACATCAAGGGCCCGGCCCCCTGCACACTGTGCGGGGGGCCGGGCCCTTTCGTGCCGCCGGCGGGCTTCCTGAGCGGCCGGGAGACGCGTCCGTTGTCAACGTTTCGTCAACCACATTTAGCAGGCCGGGCGTCCGGATATCGGTCGTCGCTCTCCGGAACGTGTGTTAACGGTCCGTTTCGTCGCTGTCTGTCTGTGCTCGCTTTGTCCGGATTTCGGTCTTCGGCGGGGTCCTGATGTTGTCAAAACGAGACCACTTAAGTGTGGTTTACAGCCCGGACGTACTTAATAGTTGGCTCCATTGAGCTCGGGTCAATGGGTCACGCACTGTGGGGAGTGCCGACTCACGAGCACACTCGGGGCACTTGAGTGCAACGCCGTCAGGGGTGTCGGCAGAACTCGAAGTGCCTCTCTTGTAGTGACAAGTGGACTCATGAGGAGGAACCCCATGCGCGGTGCCAAGAGCGCCAAGTGGGTAGCGGGCGCGATCGTTGTCGCCCTGGCAGCGACCGCCTGTGGCGGGGGTAAGGGCGGCAGCGGCTCCGACGCCAAGGGCGAGGTGGACCCGAACGGGATCTTCTCGGTCGAGCTCGGCGAGCCGGAGAAGCCGCTGCTCACCGGTGACACGATGGAGTCCAACGGCTCCGCGGTCATGGCCGGTCTGTTCTCGACCCTGGTCGACTACAAGGCCGACGGCTCGCTGGAGATGATCAACGCCGAGTCGGTCACCACGACCGACTCCAAGACGTGGACCGTCAAGCTCAAGCCGGGCTGGACCTTCCACGACGGCACCCCGGTCACGTCCAAGTCCTTCGTGGACGCGTGGAACTGGAACGCCAACGTCAAGAACGCCCAGGGCCTCGCGTCCTGGTTCGCCGACATCAAGGGCTTCGACAAGGTCCACCCCGAGGCCGAGGGCGCCAAGCCGTCCGCGGACAAGCTCGAGGGTCTGAAGATCGTCGACGACAACACCTTCACCATCGAGCTGAACAGCGCGGTTCCGTACTTCGCGCACAAGCTCGCCTACATCGTCTTCGCTCCGCTCCCGGACTCCTTCTACAAGGACCCGGTCGCCGGTGGCCAGAAGCCGGTCGGCAACGGTCCCTACAAGTTCAAGAGCTGGGACCACAAGAAGTCGATCGAGATCTCTCGCTTCGACGGCTACAAGGGCCCGAACAAGGCGAAGAACGGCGGTGTGGTCTTCAAGAACTACACCACCCTCGAGGCCGCGTACGAGGACCTGAAGTCGGGCAACGTCGACGTCCTGCGTCAGATCGCCCCGAAGGACCTCCCGGTCTACCGTGCGGACCTCGGCGACCGTGCCGTGGACCAGGCGTACTCCGCCATCCAGACCATCGCCGTCGCCTTCTACGCCGACCAGTGGAAGAAGCCGAAGCAGATCGACCCGCGCGTCGTCCAGGGTCTGTCCATGGCGATCGACCGTGCCACCATCACCAAGACGGTGCTGAACGGCACGCGTGAGCCCGCGACCGGCTGGGTCGCCAAGGGCGTCCTCGGCTACCAGCCGAACGCGGTCGAGGTCACCAAGTTCGACCCGGCCAAGGCCAAGGAGCTCATCAAGGCCGGCGGCGGCGTCCCCGGCAACAAGATCTCCATCCAGTACAACGCCGACGGTGGCCACAAGGAGTGGGTGGAGGCTGTCTGCAACTCCATCCAGCAGGCCACCAGCGTCCAGTGTGTCGGTGACGGCAAGCCGGACTTCCAGGCCGACCTGACCGCTCGTAAGACGAAGCAGGTCAAGTCCCTGTACCGCTCCGGCTGGGTGCTCGACTACCCGGTGAACGCCAACTTCATCTCGGACCTGTTCCGTACGGGTGCGGGCGGCAACCAGGGCGACTTCTCCAACAAGGAGCTGGACGCCAAGATCGCGGCCGCCGACTCGGCCAAGACGCTCGACGAGTCGGTCAAGGCGTACCAGGCCATCGAGAAGGACCTGGTCAACTACATGCCGTCGATCCCGCTCTGGTACTACAAGGTCAACGCGGGCTACTCGGAGAAGGTCTCCGGCGTCGCTTACGGCCAGGACGGCGACCCGATCCTGACCGGCGTCGAGGTCAAGAAGTAATCACCCAAGCGTAGTCCGCTCGCCGTCGCGCGGGGCTGACGGATCGTCAGCCCCGCCGCGGTGCCTTACGCAGTGGCTGGGGGGCCCTTCCGCGACATCGTCATGCCCAGATCCGGGCAGGCTGTCGAGGGAGGGCCCGTCGGCTGCGGCCGTCACATCTCAACGGAGGCATGATGGGGCGCTATGTCGCACGACGACTGCTCCAGATGATCCCGGTTTTCCTCGGGACAACCCTGCTGATCTTCCTCATGGTTCACAGCCTGCCCGGTGACCCCGTGCTGGCGATGTTCGGTGACAAGGGGGCAGATCCTGCGACCCTGGCCGCGAAGCGCCATGAGCTGGGTCTCGACAAGTCGCTGCCGGAGCAGTACTTCGTCTACATGCGGGACATGATCCTGCACCTGGACTTCGGCACCCAGATCCGCAACGGGCGGCCGGTGACCGAGGTGCTGGGTGAGGCGTTCCCCGTCACGCTCCAACTGGCCCTGCTGGCCTTCACCTTCGAGCTGATCTTCGGTATCGGCCTCGGCATCATCGCCGGTCTGCGCGCCGGCCGCCTGGCCGACAACGCCATCCTGATCTTCACGCTGCTGATCATCTCGATCCCGGTCTTCGTGCTCGGCTTCCTCATCAAGATGCAGTTCGCGTTCAACCTGGGCTGGATCGCGCCGAACGTCTCCACCGAGCAGAACTGGGACGAGCTCATCGCCCCGGCGATCGTGCTCGGCGGTCTCTCCCTCGCCTACGTGGCGCGTCTGACCCGGACCACCATGGCGGAGAACCTGCGCGCCGACTACATGCGCACGGCCATCGCCAAGGGTCTGCCGAAGCGCCGCATCATCGGTGTCCACCTGATGCGCAACTCGATGATCCCGGTCATCACCTTCCTCGGCACCGACATCGGCGCCCTCATGGGCGGCGCGGTCGTCACCGAGAAGATCTTCAACATCAAGGGCATCGGCGGTCTGATCGCCGAGTCGATCTCCCGTCGCGAGGGCACCACCCTGGTCGGCCTCGTCACCATCCTGGTGATCGTCTACCTCGTCACCAGCCTGCTCATCGACCTGCTGTACGCGGTCCTGGACCCGAGGATCCGTTATGCCTGACGTGACCAAGACCGCGGCCACCGTCGAGGACGCCGTCGCCGCGCCCTCGGTCGACGCGCCGGCGTCGGCCCCGAAGTCGGAGAAGGCCCGCAGCCTCTGGGGCGACGCCTGGTCGGACCTGCGCCGCAACCCGTACTTCCTCGTCTCCGCGGTGATGATCTTCTTCCTGCTGCTCATCGCCGCCGCCCCGAGCCTGTTCACCAGCGCCTCGCCGACCAGCGGCGACCTGGTGAAGCACTTCCTGGGCAAGCCGGAGCTCGGCAACATCGGTTCGCCCGAGTGGCTCGGTTACGACGGCCAGGGCCGTTCCGTGTACGCCCGCCTGATCCACGGCACCCGTGCCTCGATCATCGTCGGCGTCTGCGTCACCGCGATCGTCACGATCTTCGGTGGCCTGATCGGCATGCTCGCCGGCTACTTCGGCGGCGTGCTCGACGCGGTCCTCTCCCGGATCACCGACATCTTCTTCGGCATCCCGTTCCTGCTCGGCGCCATGGTCGTGCTGCAGTCCTTCACCGACCGCACCGTCTGGGTCGTCGTCGGCGCCCTGGCGTTCCTCGGCTGGACCCAGATGGCCCGCGTCATGCGCGGTGCCGTGATCACGGTCAAGCAGGCCGACTACGTCCACGCCGCCACGGCCCTCGGCGCCGGCACCACGCGGATCCTGTTCCGGCACATCCTGCCGAACGCCATGGCTCCGCTGATCGTCGTCGCGACCATCTCGCTCGGCGGCTACATCTCGGCCGAGGCGACCCTGTCCTACCTGGGTCTGGGCCTTGCCTCGCCGACCGTCTCCTGGGGCGTCGACATCTCCACCGCCGTCGACCAGATCCGGGTGGCCCCGCACATCCTGCTGTGGCCCTCGATCATGCTGAGCATCACCGTGCTGGCATTCATCATGCTCGGCGAAGCAGTCCGCAACGCCCTCGACCCGAAGATGCGCTGAGGAGGGCGAACGTGACCATCATCGACAACACCGCGACGGTCCCCGCGCCGCGCGACGGCGACCACACCGGTCCGCTGCTCGAAGTCCGCGACCTGCACGTCGAGTTCCACACCCGTGACGGTGTGGCCAAGGCGGTCAACGGCGTCAACTACTCGGTCAACGCCGGTGAGACGCTGGCCGTGCTGGGCGAGTCCGGCTCCGGCAAGTCCGTGACGGCCCAGGCCATCATGGGCATCCTCGACATGCCGCCCGGCAAGATCCCGCAGGGCGAGATCTTCTTCCGCGGCCAGGACATGCTCAAGATGTCCAACGAGGAGCGCCGGAAGATCCGCGGCCGGAAGATCGCCATGATCTTCCAGGACGCGCTGTCCTCCCTGAACCCGGTCCTCTCCGTCGGCTACCAGCTCGGCGAGATGTTCCGCGTGCACCACGGCCTGTCCAAGAAGGACGCCAAGGTCAAGGCCATCGAGCTGATGGACAAGGTCAAGATCCCCGCCGCCAAGGCGCGGGTCTCCGACTACCCCCACCAGTTCTCCGGCGGTATGCGCCAGCGCATCATGATCGCCATGGCGCTGGCCCTGGAGCCGGACCTGATCATCGCGGACGAGCCCACCACGGCGCTCGACGTGACCGTCCAGGCCCAGGTCATGGACCTCCTCGCGGAGCTCCAGCAGGAATACAACATGGGTCTGATCCTGATCACCCACGACCTCGGCGTCGTCGCCGACGTCGCGGACAAGATCGCGGTCATGTACGCCGGCCGCATCGTGGAGCAGGCGCCGGTGCACGAGCTGTACAAGCGCCCGGCCCACCCGTACACCCGCGGTCTGCTCGACTCGATCCCGCGCCTGGACCAGAAGGGCCAGGAGCTCTACGCGATCAAGGGCCTCCCGCCCAACCTGCTGCGCGTGCCCACCGGCTGCGCCTTCAACCCGCGCTGCCCCAAGGCCGACGACATCTGCCGTACGGAGATCCCGGCCCTGGCGCCGGTCACCGAGCAGAACGGCGCCGAGCTGCCGGGCCGCAAGAGCGCCTGCCACTTCTGGAAGGAGACGATCCATGGCTGAGCTGAGCAAGACGAACGAGGCCGGGGCCGTGTCCGAGGCGGAGGCCGTAGCCGCCATCGAGGCGCCGATCCAGCGCGGTGAGCCGATCCTCCAGGTCCGCGACCTGAAGAAGCACTTCCCGCTCACCCAGGGCATCCTGTTCAAGAAGCAGGTCGGTGCGGTCAAGGCCGTGGACGGGGTCTCCTTCGACCTCTACCAGGGCGAGACGCTGGGCATCGTGGGCGAGTCCGGCTGTGGCAAGTCCACGGTCGCCAAGCTCCTCATGAACCTGGAGCGGGCCACCGCGGGCGAGGTCTTCTACAAGGGCCAGGACATCACCAAGCTGTCCGGCCGCGCCCTGAAGGCCGTCCGCCGGAACATCCAGATGGTGTTCCAGGACCCGTACACCTCGCTGAACCCGCGCATGACGGTCGGCGACATCATCGGCGAGCCCTTCGACATCCACCCCGAGGTGGCCCCGAAGGGCGACCGGCGCCGCAAGGTGCAGGAGCTGCTCGACGTCGTCGGTCTGAACCCCGAGTACATCAACCGCTACCCGCACCAGTTCTCCGGCGGTCAGCGCCAGCGCATCGGCATCGCCCGCGGCCTCGCGCTCAACCCGGAGATCATCATCTGCGACGAGCCGGTCTCCGCCCTGGACGTGTCCGTCCAGGCGCAGGTCATCAACCTGATGGAGAAGCTGCAGGACGAGTTCAACCTGTCCTACATCTTCATCGCGCACGACCTGTCGATCGTCCGGCACATCTCGGACCGCGTCGGCGTGATGTACCTGGGCAAGATGGCCGAGATCGGCACGGACTCCCAGATCTACGACCACCCGACCCACCCGTACACCCAGGCGCTGCTCTCCGCGGTGCCGGTGCCGGACCCGGAGGCCCGCGCGCACCGCGACCGGATCATCCTCACCGGCGACGTGCCCTCGCCGGCCAACCCGCCGTCGGGCTGCCGCTTCCGCACCCGCTGCTGGAAGGCCCAGGACATCTGCGCCACCGAGACGCCGTTGCTCGCGGTGCCGCAGCGCTTCCAGGGTCTGGACACCCCGGCCGCGCACGAGTCCGCGTGCCACTTCGCCGAGGAGAAGGACGTCGTGCACGCGAGCTGACGTCCCCGAGCGCCGTCCGGCGCACCGGAGCACGGAAGGCCCCCGCCGCCCGCAAGGGCGACGGGGGCCTTCCCGCGTCCGGAGTGCCCCGGGCCGTCCGGGTCGCCCGGGGCCGGTTCATCCGGACGCCATAAAAGTGCACTCCCGTCAATATCGGGTGATATTGGGGCGAAGTCATACTGAGGACATTCGGGAGGCACTCCATGCGCGGAGCCACGCACGCCAAGTGGGCCGCTCTGGCCACCGCCGTCGCCCTCGCGGCGACCGCCTGCGGAGGTGGCGGCGACAGCGGCGGCGGCGGAGGCGCGGACGGCGTCGTGAGCTCCTCGTGGGGCGACCCGCAGAACCCGCTCGAACCGGCGAACACCAACGAGGTGCAGGGCGGCAAGGTCCTCTCCATGATCTTCCGCGGGCTCAAGCAGTACGACCCGAAGACGGGCGCGGCCCAGAACATGCTCGCCGAGAAGATCGAGAGCACCGACTCGATCAACTTCGCCATCACGGTCAAGTCCGGCTGGACCTTCTCCAACGGCGAGAAGGTCACCGCCAAGTCCTTCGTCGACGCCTGGAACTACGGCGCGAGCCTGAAGAACAACCAGAAGAACGCGTCCTTCTTCAGCGCCATCGAGGGCTACGACCAGGTCCACCCCGAGCAGGGTGAGCCGAAGGCCACGACCATGTCCGGGCTCAAGGTCACCGGCGAGCAGACCTTCACGGTCAAGCTGACGCAGAAGTTCTCGACCTTCCCCGACACCCTCGGCTACGCGGCCTTCTCCCCGCTGCCCCAGAGCTTCTACACGGACCACGCCGGCTGGCTGAGCAAGCCCGTCGGCAACGGCCCGTACACCATCGACTCCTACTCCAAGGGCTCGCAGATGGTCCTCAAGAAGTGGGACGGCTACCCGGGCACCGACAAGGCGCAGAACGGCGGCATCACCCTCAAGGTCTACACCGACAACAACACCGCCTACACCGACCTCACGGCCGGCAACCTCGACCTCGTCGACGACATCCCCGCCTCGCAGCTCAAGAACGTCTCCGCCGACCTCGGCGACCGCTACATCAACACCCCCGCCGGCATCATCCAGACGCTCTCCTTCCCGTTCTACGACCCCGCGTGGAACAAGCCCGGCCAGGAGAAGCTCCGCACGGGCCTGTCCATGGCGATCAACCGTGACCAGATCACGGAGACGATCTTCCAGAAGACCCGCACCCCCGCCGTCGACTGGACCTCACCGGTGCTCGGTGAGGCCGGCGGCTTCAAGAACATCTGCGGCGACGCCTGCACGTACAACCCCGCCGAGGCCAAGAAGCTGGTCGCCGAGGGCGGCGGCATCCCCGGCGGCACGATGACCATCTCGTACAACGCCGACACCGGCTCCCACAAGGAGTGGGTGGACGCCGTCTGCAACTCCATCAACAACGCGCTCGGCAACAACAAGGCCTGCGTCGGCAACCCGATCGGCACCTTCGCCGACTTCCGCAGCCAGGTCAGCACCCAGAAGATGAAGGGCCCGTTCCGCGCCGGCTGGCAGATGGACTACCCGCTCATCCAGAACTTCCTCCAGCCGCTGTACTACACCAACGCCTCGTCCAACGACGGCAAGTACTCGGACCCCCAGTTCGACAAGCTGATCAACCAGGCCAACGCCGAGTCCGACATCCCGAAGGCCGTGGGGCTCTTCCAGCAGGCCGAGGAGGTCCTCAAGGGCGACATGGGCGCCATCCCGCTCTGGTACCAGAACGGCAGCGCCGGCTACTCGGACCGGGTCGAGAACGTGACGCTCAACCCGTTCAGCGTCCCCGTCTACGACCAGATCAAGGTCAAGTGACGCCTCAGCAGGCCGTACCGGCCGGCGGCGTACGGCCCGGCCCGCGGACCCCCGCGCCGGGCCGTGCCGCTTTCCCGGCCTACCTCCCCACCTTCCCTGGAGGCTTCCATGGGTCGCTATGTGATCCGGCGGCTGCTGCAGATGATCCCCGTCTTCTTCGGCGCCACGCTGCTGATCTTCCTGATGGTGAACGTGATGGGCGACCCCATCGCCGGCCTGTGCGGCGACCGCGCCTGTGATCCCGCCACCGCCGCCCAACTGGAGAAGGAGTTCGGCCTCGACAAGCCCGTCTGGCAGCAATACCTGACCTACATGGGCAACGTCTTCACCGGCGACTTCGGCACCGCCTTCAACGGCCAGCCCGTCACCGAACTGATGGCCAGCGCCTTCCCCGTCACCATCCGGCTCACCATCGTCGCCATCCTCTTCGAGATCGTCATCGGCATCACCCTCGGCGTCGTCACCGGCCTCAAGCGCGGCCACCCCGTCGACACGTCGGTGCTGCTGCTGACCCTGGTCGTCCTCTCCATCCCGACCTTCGTGACCGGCCTCCTGCTCCAGCTGCTCCTCGGCGTCGAATGGGGCTGGATCAAACCGGCCGTCTCGCCCGAGGCGCCCTTCAGCGAGCTGATCGTCCCCGGCCTCGTCCTCGCGTCCGTGTCGCTCGCCTACGTCACCCGGCTCACCCGCACCTCCATCGCCGAGAACAAGCGCGCCGACTACGTCCGCACGGCCGTCGCCAAGGGCCTGCCGCGCCGCAGGGTCGTCACCCGACACCTGCTGCGCAACAGCCTCATCCCCGTGGTGACCTTCATCGGCGCCGACATCGGCGCGCTCATGGGCGGCGCCATCGTCACCGAACGGATCTTCAACATCCACGGCGTGGGCTACCAGCTGTACCAGGGCATCGTCCGCCAGAACACCCAGACCGTCGTCGGCTTCGTGACCGTCCTCGTCCTGGTGTTTCTCCTGGCCAACCTGCTGGTCGACCTCCTTTACGCCGTCCTTGACCCGAGGATTCGCTATGCCTGAGCCCGAGCCGTTTGAGCCGCTTGAGTCGTACGGCGAGGAGGGGCGCGCCATCGCCTCGACCGGTGCCGGGGGTGCGGCCGACCTCGGCACCGCCGAGGCCGAGACACTGGAGAAGAGCCTGGAGAACGGCCCCGACACCGGCCCGGACGCCGGCCCGGACAAGAAGCCGCGCTCGCTGTGGTCCGACGCCTGGCACGACCTCCGGCGCAACCCGGTCTTCATCATCTCCGGGCTCGTGATCCTCTTCCTCGTCGTCATCTCCATCTGGCCCCAGCTGATCGCCTCCGGAGACCCCCTCGACTGCGACCTGTCCAAGGCCCAGGAGGGCTCCCAGCCCGGCCACCCCTTCGGCTTCAACGGGCAGGGCTGCGACGTCTACACCCGGGTCGTCTACGGCGCCCGCACCTCCGTCACCGTCGGCGTCTGCGCCACCCTCGGTGTCGCGATCCTCGGCGGCATCCTCGGCGGGCTCGCCGGCTTCTTCGGCGGCGCCTGGGACGGCTTCCTGTCCCGGATCACCGATGTCTTCTTCGCCATCCCCGTCGTCCTCGGCGGCCTGGTGCTCCTCTCGGTCGTCACCAGCTCCACCGTCTGGCCCGTCATCGGCTTCATGGTGCTGCTCGGCTGGCCGCAGATCTCCCGCATCGCCCGCGGCTCCGTCATCACCGCCAAACAGAACGACTACGTCCAGGCGGCCCGGGCGCTCGGCGCGTCCAACTCCCGGATGCTGATGCGGCACATCACGCCCAACGCGGTCGCCCCCGTGATCGTCGTCGCGACCATCGCGCTCGGCACCTACATCGCGCTGGAGGCGACCCTGTCGTACCTCGGCGTCGGCCTGAAGCCGCCGACCGTGTCCTGGGGCATCGACATCTCCTCGGCCTCGCAGTACATCCGCAACGCCCCGCACATGCTGCTCTGGCCGGCCGGCGCGCTCGCCGTCACGGTGCTCGCCTTCATCATGCTCGGCGACGCGGTGCGCGACGCCCTCGACCCCAAGCTGAGGTAGCCGACCATGCTGCTCGAAGTGCACGACCTGCACGTGGAGTTCCACACCCGCGACGGGGTGGCCAAGGCGGTCAACGGCGTCAACTACTCGGTCGACGCGGGGGAGACCCTGGCCGTGCTCGGCGAGTCCGGCTCCGGCAAGTCCGTCACCGCCCAGGCCGTGATGGGCATCCTCGACGTGCCCCCAGGGAAGATCACCGGCGGCGAGATCCGCTTCCAGGGCCAGGACCTGCTCCAGCTGAAGGAGGAGGAGCGGCGGAAGATCCGCGGCGCCAAGATGGCGATGATCTTCCAGGACGCGCTGTCCTCCCTCAATCCCGTCATCAGCGTCGGCGACCAGCTCGGCGAGATGTTCCAGGTCCACCGGGGCATGTCCCGGAAGGACGCCAAGGCCAAGGCCATCGAGCTGATGGACCGGGTCCGCATCCCCGCCGCCAAGGAACGGGTCGGCCAGTACCCGCACCAGTTCTCCGGCGGCATGCGCCAGCGCATCATGATCGCGATGGCGCTCGCTCTCGAACCCGAGCTGATCATCGCCGACGAGCCCACCACGGCCCTCGACGTCACCGTCCAGGCCCAGGTCATGGACCTGCTCGCCGAGCTCCAGCGCGAGCTCAACATGGGCCTCATCCTCATCACGCACGACCTCGGCGTGGTCGCCGACGTCGCCGACAAGATCGCCGTGATGTACGCGGGGAAGATCGTCGAACAGGCGCCGGTGCACGAGATCTACAAGGCCCCCGCCCACCCGTACACCAGGGGCCTGCTGGACTCCATCCCGCGCCTGGACCAGAAGGGCCAGGAGCTCTACGCCATCAAGGGCCTGCCGCCCAACCTCCTCGCCATCCCGTCCGGCTGCTCCTTCAACCCGCGCTGCCCGCTCGCCCGGGAACGCTGCAGGACCGACGAGCCGCCGCTGTACGACGTCACCGAGTCGCCCGTGCCGCGCACCAGCGCCTGCCACTACTGGAAGGAGTGCCTCCATGGCTGAGGCGATTCTCCAGGTCCGCGACCTGGTCAAGCACTATCCGCTGACCCAGGGCATCCTCTTCAAGAAGCAGGTCGGCGCGGTCAAGGCGGTCGACGGGGTCGACTTCGACCTCGCCGCGGGCGAGACGCTCGGCATCGTCGGCGAATCCGGCTGCGGCAAGTCGACCGTGGCGAAGATGCTGGTCAACCTGGAGAGAGCGACCTCCGGCACCATCTCGTACAAGGGCGACGACATCACCAAGCTCTCGCCGAGGGCGCTCAAGGCCGTCCGTCGCAACATCCAGATGGTCTTCCAGGACCCGTACACCTCGCTCAACCCGCGCATGACCGTCGGCGACATCATCGGCGAGCCCTACGAGATCCACCCCGAGGTCGCCCCCAAGGGCGACCGCCGGCGCAGGGTGCAGGACCTGCTCGACGTCGTCGGCCTCAACCCCGAGTACATCAACCGCTACCCGCACCAGTTCTCCGGCGGCCAGCGCCAGCGCATCGGCATCGCGCGCGGGCTGGCCCTGCGGCCCGAGATCATCGTCGCCGACGAGCCCGTCTCGGCGCTCGACGTGTCCGTGCAGGCCCAGGTGGTCAACCTGCTCGAACGCCTCCAGGACGAGTTCAGCCTCTCCTACGTCTTCATCGCGCACGACCTGTCCATCGTCCGCCACATCTCCGACCGGGTCGGCGTCATGTACCTCGGCAGGATCGTGGAGATCGGCAGCGACGCCGAGATCTACGACCACCCGACCCACCCCTACACCCAGGCGCTGCTCTCGGCGGTCCCGGTGCCGGACCCCGAGGCGCGCGAGCACCGCGAGCGGATCATCCTCTCCGGTGACGTGCCCTCGCCGGCCAACATCCCCTCCGGCTGCCGCTTCCGCACCCGCTGCTGGAAGGCGCAGGAGCGCTGCGCCCTGGAGGTCCCGCTGCTCGCCGTCCCGGCCGTCTTCCGGCTCACCGACTCCCCGGCGAAGCACGACTCGGCGTGTCACTTCGCGGAGGAGAAGCAGGTGGTGCCGCCGGAGAGCGAGTCGGACACCGGATCCGATGCGGGGCCGACGGACAAGGGATCCACTCCCGGACCGGATGCCCCCGGATCGGATCCTGGATTCGAAACGCCGTGACGCGCAGGCCCTCACCGCGCAGACCCTTAACGCGCAGGCAACTTCACTGAATTGGATCCGATATACGGACGCGGAAAGCTGCACAACGTACGGCCGTGCGGGTGCCGTTGGGCCGGTCGGGGCGCGCCATGTCGCCCCGACCGGCCACCCCGCCGCCCGACTTGACGCACACTCCTCCCGCATATGCGGAACCGCTTGTTTCGGCCCTCGGCGACCGTGAGTATCGGCCCCGTGACTGTGACACGAACGGCACGTCTCACCGGCGCCGCCCTGTGCGCCGCGCTCGCCCTCGTCATCGTCGTCTGGCTGCTGCGCGACCTCGCGGTCCTCGGACCGAGCACCGAACTCCTCTGGTCCTGGGCCGGCGACCACGGCTTCCGGCTCCACGCCGGCGTCGCCACCTCGCTCGTCGACCCGCTGCTGCTCGTCGCCTACGTCACCACCGCCCTCACCGCCCTGCGCTCCTCCCTCGCCGGGCCCGCGCTCGCCGTCACCGGTCTCACCACCCTGGCGCTGCGGCTGCCCGGACTGTGGGCCTCCGGCGTCGAGGAACTCGTCACCGCCCTCCTGAGCCTCGCCCTCGGCGGCGCGCTCGTCGTCACCGCCGCCGCCGGCCGCAGCGACGACCGCACCGGGCCCGGCGAAGGACCGGACGTCCCCCCGGCCCCGCCCGGGCACGACCCGGCCCGCACCGGACCCGTCGTCACCGCCGGGATCCTGTGCGCGCTCGCCGGGCTGGTCTGGGCCGCCTGGGAGCTGCGCCGGGCGACGCTGCTGCCCGGTGACCACACCGTCAGCCGCTTCACCGGCGGGCGCTCCCTGCTGCTGCCCGCCCTCGCCGTCCCGCCCGGCTGGCTGAACGCCGTCCTGGTCCTGCTCCTCCTCGCCGCCGCCGGCAGCGCCTTCGCCCGCGCCGGCCACGCCCGGCCGCTCGGCCTGCTCGCCGGGCTGCTGCTCGCCGGCGTCGGGGCGAGCGGGGTGGCGGCCGCCCTGCGGACCGACTGGCACACCTTCGTGCCCGAGCCGGGCCTCTCCTCCGTGGCCTACGACCTCGCCTCCGGCTACGCGCTGCTCACCGGACTCGTCGTCATGGCCCTGCTCGGACGGCCGGGGCGGGCGCGCCGCGTGCCGTACCGCCCCACCGCCGCCCTGCCCCCGGCGCCGCCGTCCCGGCGCCCGCCCGGCTGGTGACGCCTACCGGTCGAGACCCAGCGACCGCCGCAGGAAGTCGACCTGGAGCAGCAGCAGGTTCTCCGCCACCTGCTCCTGCGGCGTCATGTGCGTGACCCCCGACAGCGGCAGCACCTCGTGCGGCCGGCCCGCCGCGAGCAGCGCGGAGGACAGCCGCAGGGCGTGCGCCACCACCACGTTGTCGTCGGCCAGACCGTGCACGACCATCATCGGCCGCGCCGGCTCCCGCGGTTCCGTCAGACCGGCGTCCGACAGCAGCGAGTTCGCCGCGTAGACCTCGGGCTCCTCGTCCGGGCGGCCCAGGTAGCGCTCGGTGTAGTGGGTGTCGTACAGCCGCCAGTCGGTGACCGGGGCGCCCACCACGGCCGCGTGGAAGACCTCGGGCCGGCGCAGCGCCGCGAGCGCGGCCAGGTAGCCGCCGAAGGACCAGCCGCGGATCGCCACCCGCCCGAGGTCCAGCGGGAACCGTCCGGCCAGGTCCCGCAGGGCCTCGACCTGGTCGTCGAGGGAGAGCGTGAGGTCCCGGCTGATCGCCTTCTCCCAGCCGGGGGAGCGACCCGGCATGCCCCGCCCGTCGGCGACGACCACCGCGAAGCCCTGCTCGGCGAACCACCGGGACGTCAGATGCGGGTTGTGCGCGGCGAGCACCCGCTGCCCGTGCGGGCCGCCGTACGGATCCATGAGGACCGGCAGCGGTCCGTCGCCCTCCGTCCAGCCCGAAGGCAGCAGCACGGCGCAGGGGATCCGCCGCGCGCCCGCCTCGGTCAGCCGCACCCCGGCCGAGAGCGCCGGCCGCTGCGCGTACGAGGCGACCTCGGCGATCCGCTTCCCGTCCCGCAGCACCCGCGTCACGCTGCCCGGCGCGTCCGCCCGGGCCGAGGACAGCACCGTCACCGCGCCCGACCGCACCGCCCCGTGCACGCCGGCCGCGTCGGACACCCGCTCCACGCTCGGGGCGCCGTCGGCCGCGTACCCGACCCGGTACACATGGACCTCACCGACCTCGGACGCCTCCGCGGCCTCACCCGCCGACGCCGAGATCAGGACATCTTCCGCGCCGACGTCCAGCACCGCCCGCACCTGGAGCCGCGCGTCCGTGAGTGCCCGGTCCCCGACCGCGAGCACCCGGGCGCCGCCCTCGGCCGCTTGGTCCTCGATGCGCACCAGCCGCCCGTCCGGAGTCCACGCCGGCACGCCGGTGAAGAGCTCCAGCCACACAGGGTCCTCGTCCACGCGCACCGTCCGCGTCGCCCCCGACTCCGGGTCGACCGCCAGGTACGCCTGCGTCCGCTGGTCCCGCGCCTGGACGAGCAACAGCGGCGGCCCGTCGGCCCCCCACTGGACCCGGGCCAGGTACGGGAAGGCCTCCCGGTCCCACACCACCTCGGTGCGGTTTCCGGACAGATCCACGACGAGCAGACCGACCTCCGCGTTGGGCGTCCCCGCCGCCGGGTACGCCACCGCCTGCGGCTCCCGGTCCGGGTGCGCCGGATCCGCGATCCACCAGCGCCGCACCGGCCGCGCGTCCGCCCGCTCCACCAGGAGCCGGTCCGAGGTCGGCGCCCACCAGAAACCCCGGGAGCGGCCCATCTCCTCCGAGGCCACGAACTCCGCGAGCCCGTAGGTGACCCCCTCCGCCTCCGGCTCCGCGAGCGCCCGGTCGCCGGAGCCGTCCGCCCCGGTCACCCGCAGCGCCCCGCCCGCCGCGTACGCCACGAACCGTCCGTCCGGCGACGGCCGCGGGTCGACCACCGGCCCCGGCACCGGTAGCTCGCGCGCCGTGCCCACCCGCAGCTCCACCGTGAAGAGCCGCCCCGACAGCGCGAAGGCCGCCAACTCCACGGCCCCGTCCACCGCGTAGCCCACGATCCCCGCGGACCCCTCCCGGCTGCGCTCCCTGCGGGCCCGCTCCTGCGGCGACAACTCCTCGGCGGCGCCCGCGAGCAGCGCCCCGGGATCCGCCGCGAGCCGCTCCGCCGCGCCGCCGGGGCCGGCCGCCTCCTCGATGTCCAGCACCCACAGCCCGTGCGACCGGTCCGTCCCCGAACCGGAGCGGAGGAACACCACGCGCCCGCCGTCCGGCGAGACGCTGAAACCGCGCGGGGCACCCAGGGTGAAGCGCTGCGTCCGGGCGTACTGGCGCGGGAACGAGACGGATGAGGACTGCTCCTGTGGCGAAGTCATATGACCGAAACTAGCGTCCGTGCGCCCCCTCATGCCCCCGTACACCGATCGATGCGATGGCACGGATAGTTATGATCCGTAGCGCTAGGTGGGTATGCATCCACCAGGCACATGCCAACCGAACGTCCGACCGAAGAAGTGTGGAGGTGAACCGCCGTGGCACTCTCGATTTCGGCGGTGGTGCTGCTGGCGATCGTCGTCTTCCTGCTGATCCGGAAATCCGGGCTCAAGGCTGGGCATGCGGCGGTCTGCGCGCTCCTGGGCTTCTACCTGGCGAGCTCGTCCATCGCCCCGTCCATCAGCACGCTCACCACGAACGTGGCGAGCATGATCGGCGGCCTGAAGTTCTGACCTGCCGGTCTTTCCATGGCCCCGCCTCGTAGGGTGGGGCCATGACGGTTCTCCCAGCCCGTCGTCTGCTCCTGGTGCACGCGCACCCGGACGACGAGTCGATCAACAACGGCGCCACCATGGCCAGGTATGCGGCCGAGGGCGCCCTCGTGACCCTGGTGACCTGCACCCTGGGCGAGGAGGGCGAGGTCATCCCGCCCGAGCTCGCCCACCTCGCGCCGGACCGGGAGGACCGGCTCGGCGAACACCGCGTCGGCGAACTCGCCGCCGCGATGAAGGAGCTGGGCGTCACCGACCACCGCTTCCTCGGCGGCCCCGGACGCTTCCGCGACTCCGGAATGATGGGCGTCGAGCAGAACCGGCGCGACAACGCCTTCTGGAACACCGACGTGGACACCGCCGCCCCCCACCTCGTCGAGGTCGTCCGCGAGACCCGCCCGCAGGTCCTCGTCACCTACGACCCCGACGGCGGCTACGGCCACCCCGACCACATCCAGGCCCACCGGGTCGCCATGCGTGCCGCCGAACTCGCCGCGGACCCCGCCTACCGGCCCGAGCTCGGCCCGGCCCACCGCATCGCCAAGATCTACTGGAACCGGGTCCCGCGCCCGGTCGCCGAGGCCGGCTTCGCGCGACTGGCCGCCGAGGGTTCCGTCTTCCCCGCCGACGCCGTCATCGACGACGTGCCCGGCGTCGTCGACGAGGCCCGCGTCACCACCGAGATCGCCGGCGAGGAGACGTACGCGGCCCGCAAGAGCGCCGCGATGGGCGCCCACGTCACCCAAGTCGCCGTCGACGGACCCTTCTTCGCCCTCTCCAACAACCTGGCCCAGCCGATCTTCACCACCGAGTACTACGAGCTGGTCCAGGGCGAGTCCGGCGCGCCCACCGGCGAACGCGAGACCGATCTCTTCGCGGGAATCACGGAGGCGGGCGAGTGACCGCGCGGCAGCAACCCGCCCGGCCGGGGCGCGTCGAGCACCCCGCGCACAGCACCGGGGAACTCGCTCCCCGTGCCCGGTACGCCTGGTATGTCGTGCTCGTCGTCCTCGGGGCGCTCGTCGGCGCGGCCGGCTCGCTCGTCCAAGCCGCGTGGTTCCCCGCCGGGTTGCTCCTGGCCCTGCTCGGCTCCGCCGCCGTCTTCTACGGCGGTCGGCGCGCCACCGGCAACCAGGTCGGTGTCGCCGCGGCCGGCGGCGGCTGGCTGGTCGCCATCGTGCTGCTCAGCTTCGGACGCCCCGAAGGCGACGGCCTGTTCGGCGGCGGCGTCGGCGAGATGGTGTTCCTGCTCGGCGGCATGGGTGTCGCTGTGATGTGCGCCACGATGACCCGGCTGTACCGACCGGCCCCGTGAGCAGGCCGACTTGACCTGGCCGCTGTCCTGACTTCGGCCGGAATGCCCGTGGCGGATCCACGCCGGGTCGGGTACGGATCGGCGGCGGCCAGTATGGTGGTGCGCGCCGCCGACCGCCCGGATCACCACGAGCATCAGCAAGAGCGGGCGGCGGAGCCAACCGGGAGATCCTGCTTTGAGTCGTGAAACTGGTCGAGAGACTGACAGTTCGTCCTCCGGCGCCCAGGCGCGCGGTGGGGCCGCGTACCCCTCGGGCACCCCGCCGTACGGCCTCCGCGGTGGCCAGGAGGCGGCGGAGGAGGCCGCGGCCTCCGGGCCGCCCGAGGAGCCCAAGACCGAAACCACGCTGACCACCCGCATCCGGATCAACATCCCGGGCTCCCGGCCGATCCCGCCCGTGGTCGTCCGCAAGCCGGTCGGCGACGCCCAGGCCGCTGCCGGCGCCGACGTCACGGTCCCGGTCGCCGAACCGCAGGTCGCCCCCGAGCCCGTACGGCCGGAGCCCGCGCCCGAGCCGGAGCCCGTGGCCCCGCCCGAGCCGGCGGCGCAGGCGGAGGACAAGGCGACCAGCGACTGGTTCGCGCCGCGCAAGCCGTCCGCGCCGAAGCCCGCCGCGGCCGCTCCGGCCCTGGGCCCGGGCCCGGCGGCCCCCGCCCCGGCCGCCCCGGCCGCCCCGGCCGCCCCCGGCTCCGGCTTCGCCGGTTCCGCGTCCGACGGCGTCCCGTCGGTCGGCAGCACCACCCAGAGCATGCCGGTCATCACCCCGCTCGCCGGCGGGGCCCCCGCCGGCGGTGCTCCGGTGTACGACGAACTGGGCGGCACGCAGGCCGCCGGCACCCCGATGTACGGCGGCCCCGGCGGCTCGCCGACGTACGAGGGTGCCGGTCACACGCCGGCCGGTGGCACGCCGAGGTACGACGGAGCGGGGCACACGCCGGCCGGTGGCACGCCGATGTACGACGGCGGGCCCGGCGGCACCCCCGCGGGCGGAATCCCCCGCTACGACGGCCAGGGTGCCCCCGCCAACCCCCTCTACGACAGCGGCCCCGGCCACACCCCGGCCGGCGGCACCCCCGTCGCCGGCGCGGCGATGGCCCCCACCGGCCCGACCACCGGCCCCGTCACCGGCAGCAGCCCGGTGGTCGGCCCCGACCACCCGCGCGGCGCTGCCCGGCGCGGGGGGCTGCCGAACCGCGGCCAGCAGCCGCCGCGCATGTCCGACGACACCGCGGTCCTCACGCCCCAGCCCGCGGCCCCCGTGCCGGGCCCGGCCGGCGAGCAGGGCCACGTCTCCGGCTCGACCCTCACCAGCGGCATTCCGGTCGTCCCGCCCGCCGGGCCGGACCTGACCCCGCGCATCCCCGAGCGGACCGAGCCCCCGGCGCCGCCGAAGCCGGCGCCCGCGCCGGCCAGGCCGGCGAAGAAGCAGCGTTCCAAGCTCGTCCTGGCCGGTGCCGGCGTGGTCGGCCTGCTCGGCATCGCCTACGGCGCCGGACTCCTCCTCGACCACTCCGACGTGCCCAAGGGGACCACGGTCCTCGGCGTGGACATCGGCGGCGGCACGAAGGAGGAGGCCGTCGCCAAGCTGGAGGCGGCGCTGGGCAAGCGTGCCCACGCGCCGCTGCAGCTCGACATCGGCGGCAAGAAGGCCGAGCTGGCCCCCGACAAGGCGGGCCTCGCGCTGGACGCCCAGGAGACCGTGCGCGCGGCGGCCGGCAGCGACTACAACCCGGTCAGCGTCATCGGCTCCCTCTTCGGCGGCGAGCGGGTCGCCCGGCCGGTCTTCCCGATCGACGAGGAGAAGCTCGGCGTCGCCCTCACCGACCTGGCGGGCAGCTCCGGCTCGGCCACCGAGGGCACGATCGTCTTCTCGCCGGGCAAGGTCACCGCGGTCGAGGGCAAGCCGGGCAAGGGCCTGGACGTCCAGCGCTCGATGATCGCCGTCAAGGACGCGTACCGCGCCCAGGTCGAGACCGGTCACCCGAACACGGTGGAACTCCCCGTGACCACCCGCCAGCCGACCATCACCAAGGCGGAGCTGGACCGGGCGATGGAGGAGTTCGCGCAGCCCGCGATGTCCGGCAAGATCAAGATCAAGGCGGGCGGGAAGTCCATCGACTTCGGCCCGGCGAAGTCCCTGCCGAAGATCCTCTCCATGAAGGCCGTCGACGGGCGCCTGGTGGAGGTCTACAACAAGCAGGCGATCGACGAGCTCCTCGACGGCGTCTTCGCCGGCATCATGATCACCAAGGCGGACGGCACCAAGCACGAGGTGTCGGCCGACGACGTGGCCTTCGTGATGCGGGACGCGCTGCGCGGCAAGACGGTGGCGGAGCGGACGAAGACGATCGACCTGTCGGGCGAGGGCTGACCGACCGGACGACGCGCGTACGCGAACGGGCCGCGGGCCGCACCAGGAGTGCGCCCGCGGCCCGTCCGCGTCGAGGGACCTACCACTCGCCGCCGTACCGCTGCTTCCGCGCCCGCAGCCAGGCCTGGACCTCCCGGGCCTCGCGCGGGGAGGCGGCGCGCAGATCCTCGGCGCGGACGGTCGCCACGAAGTGCACGAACCGCACCCGCCGGTGCCGGCCGTCCACACCGATGACTTTGCCGGGGCCGTAGACGTCGGTGCCCGTGTGGGCGACGAAGCTGCCGGGGCCGTGAGGGGTGTTCATCGCGCACCTTTCGCTCTGTGTGCTCTGCCGGTCACACAGTGGCGCGGGTCGCGCGGGCGCCGGAACGGGGACACGCGCGACACCACGAACGGCCGGTCGGGAGGGGGCGGAACGGACTCGCCCGACCCCGGCGCCCTCTTCTAGGCTGCTCCCCAGGGGCGGGGTCGTAGCGCAGCGGTCGTCGCGCGCGGTCTCCAAAACCGCGAGGACGCCGGTTCGAATCCGGCCGCCCCGCCCCGTTCCGCCCCGCCGGTCAGTTCAACAGGGCCCGGGCCGCCTTTGCCTTCCTCCTGATCGTCTCCGCCGCGCTCGGCTCCACCGCGTCCATGATCGTCGCGTACGCCTCCATCTCCGCCGCGCCCGTCAGGAAGTCGCCGCGCTGGACGAGGAGTTCCGCGCGCTCGTAGCGGAGCCGCGCGGGGTGGGAGGGGAGGAGGAGGGAGAGTTCGACGGCCCACAGGGCCACGTCGGAGCGCTCCGGGCGGGCCGAGGCCCAGGCGCGGATGTTGTTCAGGACGCGCAGCACGATCGCCGCCGGTGTCGCCGGGCGCAGCATCGACGGGTCGAGGGCCTCCCCGGTGGCGCCCGCGACGAGGAGCTCCGCGTCGGCGCCCGTCATGGCGCGGCCCCCGGCGAACGGGTCGGCCAGGTGCAGGTCCTCCGGGTCGCCGAAGCCGACGACGAAGTGGCCGGGCAGTC
This sequence comes from Streptomyces sp. NPDC051921, assembly GCF_040680975.1. Taxonomy (NCBI): domain Bacteria; kingdom Bacillati; phylum Actinomycetota; class Actinomycetes; order Kitasatosporales; family Streptomycetaceae; genus Streptomyces; species Streptomyces sp. NPDC051921. The sequence goes on along the minus strand of NZ_JBFAXU010000002.1, from coordinate 416,339 downwards.
CCAGGCCGTAGACGTGTGCCCCGGCGCGGCGGGCGACCTCCATCCAGACCACGGAGAGCAGGATGGGCAGGCCGCGGCGGCGGCGCAGCACTTCGTGCAGCAGCGAGGACTCCAGGCGCTGGTAGTCGGCGGGGACGCCCTGGAAGCCCTCGTGCCGGCCGAGCAGGTCGGCGAGCGCCGCGACCCACGCGTCGGCACCCCGCGTCCCGTACGGGACGAGTCCGGCGAGCCGGTCCAGTTCGATCTCGGCGGCGTCCAGGTCGGCCTGGGTCACCGTCGGGTCGGCCACCGCGCCGAGGAGGAGGCAGAGCCGGGCGAGGTCGGGCCGGTCCGCCCTGGCCTCCTCCGCGAACTCCCGCCGCCAGTCGGTCACGTCGCCTCCGTCGGTCACGCGTCCGTCTCTCGGTAGTGGTGGTAGTGGTGGTGGGTGGTGAAGCCCATCCCGTCGTACAGCGCGCGGGCGCCGTCGTTGTCCGTCTCGACCTGGAGCCAGGCGGCCGACGCGCCCTCGTCGAGGGCCCGGCGGGCGAGTGCCGTCATGACGGCCGTCGCCAGGCCCCGGCGGCGGTGCCCGGGAGCGACCTCGACCGCCATGAAACCGGCCCAGCGGCCGTCCACCACGCAGCGTCCGATCGCCGCCGGTATGTCTTCCGTGCCCGGTACGGAAGCGAACCACACACTCGGGCCGCTGCCGAGCACCTTCATGACGTGCGGGGCGGGCTCGCCGAAGCGCTGGTAGCGGCGCAGCCAGTGCTCGTCGACCGAGCGGGAGAGGCGGACCGCCGTGACGTCGGCGTCGGTGTCGCCGATCGGGGCCAGGCCGGCGACGCGGATCTCGGCCGACACCTCGCGCGCCCAGCCGCGCCGCTCCAGCTCCGCGCACAGCACCTCCTGCGTGCCCTCGGCGCCGGTCGCGGCCTGTATGTACGCGGGCAGGCCGCGGGCCGCGTACCAGTCCCGTACGCGGTCGAGCGCGGCGTCGAGCGGGAGCCCCGGGTCGCCGAGCGGGAGCACCGAGTTGGCGCGGCGGGTGAACCCGGCGGCGGCCCGCAGGGTCCAGTCGCCGAGCGGTTCGCTCTCCAGCGGCTGCCAGCCGCGGGCGGCGACCCGGGCGAGCTCGCTGAAGGAGGCGGCCGGGCCGCGCCGGCGGGCCGGTGCGGCGGGGACGACCTTGCCCGCGACGAGGGCCGATTCCGCGATCCGGACGGCCTCGCCGGTCCGGCGTGTGATCGTCAGCACACCCGCTTCCCACGATGTGAGAACGCCGACCGCGTCGGTGAACGTCTCACCCGGCGCACCCGAGTCCGTCAGGTACCGGACCGAGACGCGTTTGCCCACGTCAGCGGCGGTAACGTGGACTTCGAGACGTCCTCCACCGGTGAATTCCACAGCTTCTGAGCCCCTCCTGTTCGGATCGTCCCCAAGAACGGAGATACTAGGGGCGGGCATCGACGACACCGCGCTCCCGCGCAGACCAGCCCTATCGAGGAGGAACGACAGCGTGACCTACGTCATCGCGCAGCCTTGTGTCGACGTCAAGGACAAGGCGTGCATCGAGGAGTGCCCCGTCGACTGCATCTACGAGGGCCAGCGGTCCTTGTACATCCACCCGGACGAATGCGTCGACTGTGGGGCCTGTGAGCCGGTCTGCCCGGTCGAGGCGATCTTCTACGAGGACGACACTCCGGAGGAGTGGAAGGACTACTACAAGGCGAACGTCGAGTTCTTCGACGAGCTCGGTTCGCCCGGTGGTGCCTCCAAGCTCGGCCTGATCGAGCGCGACCACCCCTTCATCGCCGCCCTGCCGCCGCAGAACGGCTGATCATTCGCCCTCGGTCCCGTACGGCCTCGCCGCTGTACGGGACCGATGCGTATCCCGTACCTACGAGGAGTCAATCCGTGAGCGCCGTCTCTTCGCGTCTTCCCGTCTTCCCCTGGGACAAGCTGGAGCCCTACAAGGCGACCGCTTCCGCCCACCCGGACGGGATCGTGGACCTGTCCGTGGGCACCCCCGTCGACCCCGTCCCCGCACTGGTCCAGGAGGCCCTGGTCGCGGCGGCGGACTCGCCGGGCTATCCCACGGTGTGGGGCACGAAGGAGCTGCGGGACGCGCTCACCGGCTGGTGCGAGCGCCGGCTCGGCGCCACCGGCTTCGCCCACGAGAACGTGCTGCCGGTGGTCGGCTCCAAGGAGCTGGTGGCCTGGCTGCCGACCCAGCTCGGCCTCGGCCCCGGCGACAAGGTCGCCTACCCGCGCCTCGCGTACCCGACGTACGAGGTCGGCGCGCGGCTGTGCGGCGCCGAGCCGGTCGTCTACGACGACCCGACCGAGCTCGACCCGGCCGGTCTGAAGCTGCTGTGGCTCAACTCCCCGTCCAACCCGACCGGCAAGGTCCTCGGCGCGGACGAGCTCACCCGGATCGTGGCCTGGGCCCGTGCGCACGACGTGCTGGTCTTCTCCGACGAGTGCTACCTGGAGCTGGGCTGGGAGGCCGACCCGGTCTCGGTGCTGCACCCGGACGTGTGCGGGAGCTCGTACGAGGGGATCGTCGCGGTCCACTCGCTGTCCAAGCGCTCCAACCTGGCCGGCTACCGGGCCGCGTTCATCGCGGGCGACGCGGCCGTCCTCGGCGAGCTGCTGCAGATCCGCAAGCACGGCGGCATGATGACGGCCGCCCCCGTGCAGGCCGCCACGGTCGCGGCGCTCGGCGACGACACGCACGTGGCGGAGCAGCGGGCCCGCTACGCGTCCCGGCGGGTGGCGCTGCGCGCGGCCCTGGAGGCGCACGGCTTCCGGATCGAGCACAGCGAGGCCAGCCTCTACCTGTGGGCCACCCGGGACGAGCCGTGCTGGGACACGGTGGCCTACCTGGCGGAGAAGGGCGTCCTCGTGGCGCCCGGCGACTTCTACGGCACGGCCGGTGAGCGCTTCGTGCGGGTGGCCTTCACGGCGACCGACGAGCGGGTCGAGGCGGCCGTCAAGCGCCTGGGCTGACACCGGCGCGTGCCACACGCGTGAGGGCCGGGGAGCGGTGCTCCCCGGCCCTCACGCGTTCCGTCGCGGAGGTCAGCCGCCGATCGGCAGGCCGCCCATCAGGCCGTTGGTCGGCAGGTTGCCGGTCGGCAGGGCGCCGACCGCGCCGCCCGTGGGGGCCTCGGCGCTCTCGGTGGCGGCGCCCGCGGTCTGGCCGAGGACCTCGCCGGCGTTGCCGGCGGTGTCGCCCGCGACCTGCTCGGCGGCCGGGGTGACGGTCTTGCCGGCGGTGCCCAGCGTCTTGCCGGCGGTCGGGACGGCGGAGCCGACCGCCTTGTCGCCGGTCGCGCCGACCACGCCGGTCGCGGTCTGCGAGGCGGAGTCGACGGTGGAGCCCGCGGCGGCGGCGTCCAGGGCGCTCAGGCCGGACAGGCCGCTGGTCGGGATGAGGCTGTGGTCCAGGGCGCTCGCGGAGCCGGCCGCACCGACCACGGGGGCTGCTCCGGCCGCGACGAGCAGGGCGGCGCGGGCGATCCGACGGGTCAGGGGGAGGGACATGGTGCTCCTTCGACGGAGAGGACGACGAGGTCGATTACGCGATGACAACCGGCCCCGGGGCGGGGGAGGTTGCGGACGCCGAAGGTAAAGACTGGGCAATGCGTCGTATTGTCGGGTGGGGAGGAAAGTGGACGAACGCGTCACCGCGACGAGGGGCGATGAACCGTCACTTCCCTTGTGGCGCAAGGGGCTTGCGGTGGCATGTCAGTCCCTCCGGAAGCTGCCCGCAGAGCTTCCCGACGCACCGGCCGTATGACACGTCCGAGTGACACCCCGCACGGGCGCCCGCCCGGCGGAACGCGCTGCGGAAGGCCGCGGAACGGGCGGCGAGGGGCCTGGAGCGGGGAGGGAACCGGCCTGTGGTGCGGGCGGGGAGCAGGCGTGGAACCGGCCCGTGGTGCGGGCGGGGAGCAGGCAAGGAACCGGCCCGTGGCACCTCGGGTGGAGCAGGTGTGGACCGCACCGCGGCGAGGGCCCGGAGCAGGCGTGGGGCGGCCGGGTGCGGGCGGGGAGGGCGGCGGGCGGTCGTGGCGGCGCCAGGGCCTGCCCCGCGGATCAGCGCCGGAGAAGGAGACGGGAGCCCCGGGGCCGGTCCGGCGGATCACGGGCGGGTCCGAGGTGTCCGGCACGGCACGGCACCGCGGCGGTGCCGCAGGGTCCGTGCGGCTCGGTGCCGCGGGGCACTCCAGCGCCTGCCTTCATTTTCCTCGGCCCTGGCGGGCCCCGGGGGATCCCTGCGCCCACGTCGGGCCCACGTCGGGGCTACCTCGGGCCTACGTAGGCCTACGCAGCGGCCCGTGCGTCCCGTGCGGCCGTACAGGCCTCAGCTCGCCAGCCTGATGCGTACCGCCGAGCCGTCCGTGCCCCGGGACTTCGCCGGCTCCCACTCGCCCGACGCGTCGTCCGCGACCCACACCCGGTCCCCGTACGACACCTCCGCGATGCGCAGTTCGTCCGCCCGCGCCACCGCCCACTGCGCCAGCTCCCAGCCGCGCTGCGCCCGCGAGCCGGGCTCCCGGCCGCTCTCCCGCACCGGCACCGAGAGCTCGACGGCCGGGGCGCCGGCCGCGATCGAGCCGGCCGCCCCGGCGCCCTTCACGTCCGGCTTCGGCAGCGTCTCCGGGCCGAACGCCCTTACCAGCTCGGCGCGCACCCGCGCCGGATCGCCCGGCCGGCCCTCCTTGACGTCCGCCGTACAGGACAGCGAGGCCGGCGCCCGGCCCGTCAGCGCCGCCGACAGCAGCGTCGCGTCCGGCTCGTGCTTCGCGTACGCCTGCGGGAAGCCGCTGCGCTGCACCTTCTGTGCCGCCACCGTCAGCGGGAGCCGCGAATAGCCCGGAACCTTCTCCAGGCCTTCGTAGAACCTCCCCGAGGAATACACCGGGTCCAGGATCTGCTCCGGCGTTCCCCAGCCCTGCGAGGGCCGCTGCTGGAACAGGCCGAGGGAGTCCCGGTCGCCGTGCCGGATGTTCCGCAGCCCCGACTCCTGCAGCGCCGTCGCCAGCGCGATGGTCACCGCCCGCTCCGGCAGTCCCCGGGTGGTGCCCACGGCGGCGATCGTCGCCGCGTTGGACGCCTGCTCCGGAGTGAACTCGTACCGGTTCGCCCCGCTTCCGACACTGCATCGCGGCGCGCCCTTGCTGCCCGTCACGTAGTGCACCGCGACGTACGCGACCAGGCCGAGGAGTACGGCGAAGGCCGCCGCGAACCGGGCGGGACGGCCGCGGCGGGCGGGACGGGGGAGACGGCTGGGCTCGGACACGCGCCCCACCGTACTGGAGGCCGAGTTAGGGTCGACACATGGCTGACACCGCTCCTCACCGCCCCCTGCAGGACGCCTCGCTGGACCTCACGCTCGACGGCGCCGCGCTCACCGCCGCCCTCGTCGACTTCCCCTCCGTGAGCGGAACCGAGAAGCCGCTCGCCGACGCGATCGAGCAGGCCCTGCGCGCCCTGCCGCACCTCACCGTCGACCGGTACGGGAACAACGTCGTCGCCCGCACGCGGCTCGGCCGGGACGAGCGCGTCGTCCTCGCCGGACACATCGACACCGTCCCGATCGCCGACAACGTGCCCAGCCGGCTCGACGAGGAGGGCATCCTCTGGGGCTGCGGCACCTCCGACATGAAGTCGGGCGTCGCCGTCCAGCTGCGCATCGCCGCGACGGTCCCCGCGCCCAACCGCGACCTCACCTTCGTCTTCTACGACAACGAGGAGGTCGCCGCCCACCTCAACGGCCTCGGCCACATCGCCGACGCCCACCCGGACTGGCTCGCGGGCGACTTCGCCGTCCTCCTGGAGCCGTCCTTCGGCGAGGTCGAGGGCGGCTGCCAGGGCACCCTGCGGGTCAAGCTGCGCACGGTGGGCGAGCGGGCCCACTCCGCGCGCTCCTGGATGGGCTCCAACGCCATCCACGCCGCCGCCCCGATCCTCGCCCGGCTCGCCGCCTACGAGCCGCGCAGGCCCGTCATCGACGGCCTGGAGTTCCACGAGGGCCTCAACGCGGTCGGCATCGAGGGCGGCGTCGCCACCAACGTCATCCCCGACGATTGCGTCGTCACCGTCAACTACCGCTACGCCCCCGACCGCTCCCCGGAGCAGGCCGAGGCGCACGTCCGAGAGGTCTTCGCGGACTGCGGCGTCGCCGAGTTCGTGATCGACGACCAGAGCGGCGGCGCACTGCCCGGCCTCTCGCACCCGGCCGCCGCGGCCTTCATGAAGGCGGTCGGCGGCAGCGCCCACCCCAAGTTCGGCTGGACCGACGTCGCCCGCTTCAGCGCGGTGGGCGTCCCCGCGGTCAACTACGGCCCCGGTGACCCCCTCTACGCGCACAAGCGGGACGAGCACGTGCACGTCGAGCGGATCCACCACTGCGAGGCACGTCTCCGCGACTGGCTGACCGACTGATTCCCGGAATTTCGCTTTTCGTCACCTCTGTGGACCTACCCTGACCGGACCGGAAGATCAGTGGAACGGTGAAAGGAGCCGGCCATGGGTGTACCCGAGGAGCCGAGGAAGCCGGAGGAGCAGCGTCTTGGCCCGGTGCTCAGGCGCCGTGAGCAGGTCCAGCCCGGCACCACGGACCAGCGCCTGCTCGACACCGAGGGCGACTCGGAGTGGGTGCACACCGACCCCTGGCGGGTCATGCGCATCCAGTCCGAGTTCGTCGAGGGCTTCGGTGCCCTGGCCGAACTGCCGAGCGCGATCAGCGTCTTCGGCTCGGCCCGCACCAAGCCCGACTCGCCCGAGTACGAGGCCGGCGTCCGCATCGGCCACGCGCTCGTCGAGGCCGGCTTCGCGGTGATCACGGGCGGCGGTCCCGGCGCCATGGAGGCGGCCAACAAGGGCGCCCGCGAGGCCAAGGGCATCTCCGTCGGCCTCGGCATCGAGCTCCCCTTCGAGCAGGGCCTCAACCCGCACGTCGACATCGGGGTCAACTTCCGCTACTTCTTCGTCCGCAAGACGATGTTCGTGAAGTACGCGCAGGGCTTCGTCGTCCTGCCCGGCGGCCTCGGCACCCTCGACGAGCTGTTCGAGGCGCTGACCCTGGTCCAGACCCGCAAGGTCACCCGCTTCCCGATCGTCCTCTTCGGCAGCGCGTACTGGAAGGGCCTCGTCGACTGGCTCCGCGACTCGGTCGTCGCGGGCGGCAAGGCCTCCGAGCACGACCTGCTCCTCTTCCACGTGACGGACGACGTGGACGAGGCGGTGGCCCTGGTGACGAAGGAGGTCGGCCGCTAGGTCGCCGCGCCCCGGTCGGTTGTGGGCACTCGTTCCGCCCCGGTGGAACGGATGGCACAACCGACCACCCGGCCGCACCGGTTCCGACTACGCCAGCCCCCGCCGGGCAACGGCGGGCGCCCGATGCCCGGCGATGGACGCCACCATGTCCAGCACCTGCTTCGTCTCGGCGACCTCGTGCACCCGGTAGACCTGGGCGCCGAGCCACGCGCTGACCGCCGTCGTGGCGAGGGTCCCCAGCACCCGCTCCTTCACCGGCCGGTCCAGCGTCTCGCCGACGAAGTCCTTGTTGGACAGGGAGACGAGCACCGGCCACCCGGTCGCCGTCATCTCTCCCAGCCGCCGCGTCGCCTCCAGGCTGTGCCGCGTGTTCTTCCCGAAGTCGTGGCCCGGGTCGATCATGATCCCGTCCCGCCGCACGCCCAGGGCCACCGCGCGCTCCGCGAGACCGACCGTCACGCTCAGGATGTCGGCCACCACGTCCTCGTACGCGATCCGGTGCGGCCGGGTGCGCGGCTCCACGCCGCCCGCGTGGGTGCAGACGAGCCCCGCCCCGTACTTCGCCGCGACCTCCGCGAGCCGCGGGTCGACCCCGCCCCACGCGTCGTTCAGCAGGTCCGCGCCGGCCTCGCACACCGCCTCGCCGACGTCCGCCCGCCAGGTGTCCACGCTGATCACCACGTCCGGGTGGCGCCGCCGTACCTCGGCGACGAAGCCGACCGTGCGCCGCGCCTCCTCCTCGGGCGTCACCTCCTCGCCGGGGCCCGCCTTGACCCCGCCGATGTCGATGATCGCTGCGCCCTCGGCCACGGCCTGCTCGACGCGGGCGAGCGCGGGCTCGTCGCGGAACGTGGCCCCCTGGTCGTAGAAGGAGTCCGGGGTCCGGTTCACGATCGCCATGATCACCGGCTCGTGCGGCCCGAATTCACGCCGTCCCAAGCGCAGCATCCCTTATGTCCTCCCTCGCGACCGGTCGCCTGCCTCGTCTGCGACCCTAACTGTCGGTGGCGCATGGCACGATCGGCACCGGACGTTTTCCACGGACGGGGAGAGGCGCGCAGGTGTTCTGGTTTCTGCTGATCACGATGGTCGTGGTCGTCGCGGCGGTCACCCTGGCGGTGGTCGGCGGCGGCGACAGCGAGGTGCTGCCCGCGGCGGCACCCGGGCAACTGGTGGATCCGCTTCCCGCGACCCGCCCGGTCGGCCCGGGCGACATCGAGGCGCTGCGCCTCCCCGTCGCGGCCCGCGGCTACCGGATGACGGACGTGGACGACGTCCTGGACCGGCTCGGCGCCGAGCTCGCCGAGCGGGACGCCCGGATCGCGGACCTGGAGGCCGCCCTTGCGGGCGCCCGGCGGCCCGGCGAGGAGGAGGGCGAGTGAGCGACGGCGGGGCGATCCCGGGGCCGGACGGCGGCCTGCGCTGCCCGTGGGGTCTGTCGACCGAGGACTACGTGGCGTACCACGACGAGGAGTGGGGCCGCCCGGTCCACGGCGACGACGCGCTGTTCGAGCGCCTGTGCCTGGAGGCCTTCCAGTCCGGACTGTCGTGGATCACGATCCTGCGCCGCCGAGAGGGCTTCCGGAAGGCGTTCTCCGGCTTCCGGATCGCCGAGGTGGCCCGGTTCACCGACACCGACCGGGAGCGGCTGCTCGCCGACGAGGGGATCATCCGCAACCGCGCCAAGATCGACGCCACCATCGCCAACGCGAAGGTGCTGGTCGACTGGGCACCGGGCGAGCTCGACACGCTGATCTGGTCGTACGCGCCGGACCCGGCGACCCGCCCGGCCCCGGCCACCGTCTCCGACGTGCCGGCCGTGACGGACGAGTCGACGGCCCTGTCCAAGGCGCTGAAGAAGCGCGGCCTGCGCTTCATCGGCCCGACCACGGCGTACGCCCTGATGCAGGCCTGCGGTCTGGTCGACGACCACGTCGCCGACTGCCTGGCGCGCGGCGCCGGCCGCTGAGCCGGCGCGCGCGTCCGACCCGTCCTCAGCGGCCGAGGTACTTCGGCTTCTCCTTGGCGACGAAGGCCTGCACGGCGATCGTGTGGTCCTCCGAGGCGCCCGCCCTCGTCTGGAGCTCGTCCTCCTTCTCCAGGGCCTCGGCGAGCGAGTGGTCGGCGCCGTACGCCAGGGACTCCTTCAGCGCCGCGTAGGCGACGGTCGGGCCCTCGGCCAGCTTGCGGGCCACCTTCGCGGCCTCCTCGGCCAGTGCGTCCGGGGCGACCAGCCTGTTCACGATGCCCAGCTCGTAGGCCTCCTGGGCGCTGATCGAGCGGGGGAAGAGCAGCAGGTCGGAGGCCCGGCTCTGGCCGATGAGGCGCGGCAGGGTCCAGGACATGCCCGAGTCGGCGGTGAGGGCCACGCCGGCGAAGGAGGTGTTGAAGGAGGCGGTCTCCGCGACCACCCGGTAGTCGGCGGCGAGCGCGAAGCCGAAGCCGGCGCCGGCCGCGACCCCGTTCACCGCCGCGACGACCGGCTTCGCCATTCCGGTGAGCGCCCGCACGATCGGGTTGTAGTGGTCGCGCACCGTGTTCATGGTGTTGCTCGTGCCGGTCTCCTTGTCCTGGATCAGCAGCCCCACGTGCTCCTTGAGGTCCTGGCCCACGCAGAACGCGCGGTCGCCCGCCGCCGTCAGCAGCACCGCCCGGACGGCCGGGTCCGCGGCGGCCGCCTCGGCCGCGTCGCGCAGGGCGACTTTGGCCGCCACGTTCATCGCGTTCATGGCCTCGGGGCGGTTGATCGTGATGGTGGCGAGCCCGTCGCTCACCTCGTACAGCACCGTGTCGGCCATCAGGGATCCCTTCGCGTCTTCGCGTCGTTGACACGCTCAGCATGGCGGAGATCACCCGGTCCGCACATGTGAGCTGTGTCAAAGAATCACCACTCGGACGCCGACCGGCGGCGGCGAAGTATCGCAGGTGGATCGGTGAAATGTGTGGCTTTGTGAAAGCGCGTTGCGGAAGCGATGCCACCTGATGTTGGTCATCGGGTCCTGTGATGCGGGATAATGACCGGGAAGCAATCGTGTTCGATGCTGACGATGAGCTGGTTTCAGGAAGGGGAACGAGCATGGCGGCCATGAAGCCGCGGACGGGTGACGGCCCGCTCGAGGTGACCAAGGAGGGGCGGGGCATCGTCATGCGCGTTCCGCTCGAAGGCGGCGGCCGGCTCGTCGTCGAGCTGACCCCGGACGAGGCGAAGGCACTCGGCGAAGCCCTGGCGGAAGTCGTCGGCTGATCCGCCCCTGACGCGTATTTCCGCTTCTGCCCCGGCACGGTACCCACCGCGCCGGGGCAGCGGCGTATCGGGGGTCCTCGCGGCGGCCGGGCCTTCGGTTACGGCGGCCGGGCCCTTCGGTACGGCGGCCGGGCCCTCCGGTACGGCGGCCGGGCCCTTCGGTACGGGCTGGGCCCTTCGGCACGGGCGGCCGGGTCGCTCTCGGTGCGGGCCGTCCCCTTCGGCGCGGGCGGTCGGGTCGCTCGGTGCAGGCGTCCGGTCTCCCGGTGGGGCCGGATCCCTCGTCACGGGCGGCCGGTCTCTCTCGGGTGCGGCCCGGGGACCTACGCGCCCCTGCGCACCGCGCACAGCAGCCCGTCGCCCACCGGGAGCAGGGTGGGCAGCAGCTCCCGGCTCTCCCGTACGGTCCGCAGCAGCTCGCGTATCCGCTGTACCTCGGCCGGCTGGGCCGCCGAGTCGACCGTGCGGCCGTCCGCGAAGACGCCCTCGAAGCAGACGAGACCGCCCGGTCGCAGCAGGCGCAACGATTCAGCGAGGTAGTCCAGGAGCTCCAGCCGGTCGCCGTCGCAGAAGACCAGGTCGTAACCGCCGTCCGCGAGCCGGGGAAGGACCTCCAGAGCCCGGCCCGGGATGAACCGGGCCCGGTTGCCCGCGAAACCCGCCGCCCGGAACGCCGCCTTGGCGTGCGCCTGCCGCTCCGGCTCCATGTCCACGGTGGTCAGCACCCCGTCGGGGCGCATCCCCAGCAGCAGGTAGATCCCGGACACGCCCGTGCCCGTGCCGATCTCCGCCACCGCCTTGGCGTCCGCCGTCGCGGCCAGCAGGCGCAGGGCGGCGCCGGTGCCCGGAGACACCGAGGGCAGGCCCGCCTCACGGGCCCGGTCGCGGGCCCAGCGCAGCGCTTCGTCCTCGGCGACAAAGGCCTCGGCGAAGGCCAAGCTCGTCTGCCGGTTGGCGGTAATGGCCCTCTCCTGTCCCCGTCATCGACGCCGTAGTTGACGCAGGCGTCGACTGTATCCGCTGCGCGCGGGAACCCGCAGATGGGACCGCGCGTTCATACGGACAGGAAGCGAGGCGGATGCCCGGCGCGAGCCGGCCCCAAATTCGCGTAAAGATTCTTATCCGGAGCTAACGGGCGAGGTGGCTATGGTAGGGGCTCCACTGGACACCACCAGAGCCGACAGGGGAGGTGCGGCTGCGCCTGTGGATCGGAGAGGAGTGCTCCGTCGCCTTCTCCGTTCGGCAGGTGAGCCGAAATCCGTGACCGACACCGCTGACCGTTCCCGCACCGCCGACTCCGCACCCACCACCGCGACCTTCGCATCGGACGCGGAATCGCAGGCGTGGACCCCTCCCAGCTGGGAGGAGATCGTCAGCACGCACAGCGGCCGGGTGTACCGGCTCGCCTACCGCCTGACGGGCAATCAGCACGACGCCGAAGACCTCACCCAGGAGGTCTTCGTCCGCGTCTTCCGCTCCCTGTCCTCGTACACGCCGGGCACGTTCGAGGGCTGGCTGCACCGCATCACCACGAACCTCTTCCTGGACATGGTGCGCCGCAAGCAGCGCATCCGCTTCGACGCGCTCGCCGACGACGCCGCCGAGCGGCTGCCCAGCCGTGAGCCCTCCCCGCAGCAGGCGTTCAACGACACGCACTTCGACGCCGACGTGCAGCAGGCCCTGGACACCCTCGCCCCCGAGTTCCGGGCGGCGGTCGTCCTCTGCGACATCGAGGGCCTCTCGTACGAGGAGATCGCCGCGACCCTCGGCGTGAAGCTCGGCACCGTCCGCAGCCGCATCCACCGCGGCCGCTCCCACCTGCGCAAGGCGCTCAAGCACCGCTCGCCCGAGGCGCGCGCGGAGCGGGCCCTTGCCGCCGTCGGCTGGGAGGGCGGAACGGCGTGAGTGGCACCAGTCCGTCACCGACCCCCGCGGAGCAGCACCTCGGGGACCGGCTCGCCGCGCTCGTCGACGGCGAGCTCGGTCACGACGCTCGCGACCGGGTCCTCGCCCACCTCGCGACCTGCCCCAAATGCAAGGCCGAGGCAGACGCGCAGCGCAGCCTGAAGAGCGTCTTCGCCGCCACTGCGCCCCCGCCGCCCTCGGAGGGGCTGTTGGCACGCCTCCAGGGGCTGCCGGGGGGACCAGATGACCAGGGGGGTCCCTTCGACGACCTCCTCCGCCGGGGAGGGGTGCGCTCCGACGGCTTCGCCACGGCGGCGCCCCTCACCCCTGACGGCGGATTCCGCATCCACGAGGTCGGCGACCGCTCCTCCGGGCGGGGACGGCGCTTCGCCTTCGCGGCGGCCAGCGCGGTCTCGTTCGCGGCCATCGCGCTGAGCGGCACCCTGCAGCTCGACACCACCCGTGGCGGCCAGGGCACCGGGAGCAACGTCACCCCGCTGCGCGCCCCGGCGACCTTCGCGTCCGGCTCGCGCCGGGAGTCCGCGCCGGAGGCCGCCCCGCCGACGGTCGTCCCGGCCCGGCTCGAACTGTCCCCGTTCATACGCCCGGTGAGCCCGGCGCTGCGCCTCTCGTACGCCCCGGGGCCCGACCCGAGCGTCCCGACCGTCACCCCGGCCCCCAGTCCCTCCCACCACTGACCGTTGACCTGGTTGAATCCAGGGGCAGGGGCGCGCCGCCCGGCGATGCGGGCGGCGCGGACAGGTCATCTGTTGCGGGGAGAGCATGAAGAACGGGAAGCCGACCTGGTGGAGTCGGCCGTCGAGCAGCACACCGTCCACGACACCCGCCGCACCCGCCGATACGGCCGAGGACACGGACTTCACCCTCGCCGCCCCGGCGCCGGTCGCCGTGGCGACCGAGCCGGGGCCGGAGGCGCCGCCCGCCGCCGCGGACGAGGCCGGGGCCATATCCGAGGCCGGGACCCCGGTCGCGTCCGCCGTACCCGAGCAGGCGCCCGCGCCCGAGGCCGAGGCCACGGCATCCGTGCCCGTCGTGGCGGAAGCAGCCGTGGAGCCCGTACCGGAGCCGGCGCCGGTCGCCGAGCCCGCGCCGGCACCGGTCGCCGAGCCGGCGCCCGAGCCCGTACCCGCGCAGACGCCGGCGACCGCAGGGGCCGCGCAGACGGCCGCGCAGCCCCTGCACGCCCCCGACCCGTACCGGACGCCGCCCTACGGCGAGCCGGGCCCGTGGGCGCCCGCGCCGCCCGTCCAGCGGCCCCTGCCGCCCGTGCCGCCCACGCAGGCCGGCCCGGCGGCACCGCCGCCCCACACGCCCGCCCTGCCCCCCGCGTACGACCCGTGGGGCCTGCCGCAGCCCCCGGCCGAGGGCAAGAAGCCCAGGAAGCCGCGGCGCGGCCTCGCGCTCGTCGGCGCGCTGGCCTTCGCCCTCGTCACCGGCGTCATCGGCGGCGGCGTCGGCGCGTACGTCGAACGGCACGGCGGCATCACCAGCGTCGAACTGCCCCAGTCGGACCCCGAGAGCATCGGCCGCGCCCCCGAGAGCGTCGCCGGGATCGCCGCCCGCGCCCTCCCCGGCGTCGTCACCATCCACGTGAGCGGCAGCGGCTCCTCCGGCACCGGCACCGGCTTCGTCCTCGACACCGGCGGCCACATCCTCACGAACAACCACGTGGTGGACGCGGCCGCCTCCTCCGGCGAGATCTCCGTCACCTTCTCCAACGGCGAGTCCGCCCGCGCCAAGCTCATCGGCCGCGACACCGGCTACGACCTCGCCGTCATCCAGGTGTCCGGCGTCTCCGGCCTCGAGCCGCTGCGGCTCGGCAACTCCGACAACGTGCGCGTCGGGGACCCCGTCGTCGCCATCGGCGCCCCCTTCGACCTCTCCAACACCGTGACCTCCGGCATCATCAGTGCCAAGGAGCGCCCGATCACCGCCGGCGGGGAGAAGGGCGACGGCAGCGACATCAGCTACGTCGACGCGCTGCAGACCGACGCCCCGATAAACCCCGGCAACTCCGGCGGTCCGCTGCTGGACTCGCAGGCCCGGGTCATCGGCATCAACAGCGCCATCCGCGCGGCCGGCAACGGTTCCGGCGGCGAGAGCGGCGCCCAGTCCGGCTCCATCGGCCTCGGCTTCGCCATCCCCGTCAACCAGGGCAAGCGGGTCGCCGAGGAACTCATCAACACCGGCAAGGCCACCCACCCGGTGATCGGGGTCAGCCTCGACATGCAGTACGGCGGCGACGGCGCGCGGGTCGGCGAGAAGGGCAAGGGCGGCGCCTCGTCCGTCACGCCCGGCGGCCCGGCCGACAAGGCCGGCATCCGCCCGGGCGACGTCATCACCAAGGTCGACGGCCAGCGCGTGCACAGCGGCGAGGAGCTGATCGTGAAGATCCGCGCACACCGCCCCGGCGACCGGCTCAAGCTGACCCTGACCCGTGACGGCAAAGAGCAGACAAAGACGTTGACCCTCGGTTCCTCGACGGGCGGCTAGCCGCCATGTGGAGGACACCACGTGGTACCCGTCGGACAGTTTCGGCGGGTACCGTGGAGCGGTCCTGGGACCGGCGTGAAGGAGCTACAAGGTGTTCAGCGACATAGGCGCGCTCGAGCTGGTGACGCTCGTGGTGCTCGCCGTGCTCATCTTCGGCCCCGAGAAGCTGCCCAAGGTCATCCAGGACGTCTCCCGGTTCATCCGCAAGGTGCGCGAGTTCTCCGACGGCGCGAAGCAGGACATCCGCAACGAGCTCGGCCCGGAGTTCAAGGACTTCGAGTTCGAGGACCTCAACCCCAAGACCTTCATCCGCAAGCAGCTCGAAGGCAACGAGGACCTCAAGGAGCTCAAGGAGCTCCGCTCCACGTTCGACCTCAAGAAGGAGATGAACGAGGTCGCGGACGCGGTCCACAGCCGGGAGGCCGCACCCGCGCCCACCGCGGTCAACGGCTCCCCCGACCTGCTGAAGAAGCAGGACAAGCCGGACGCCGGCGAGCGCCCGCCGTACGACGCGGACGCCACCTGACGACGCCCTGTCACCGACCCACTGCGTCCTGGTGGCTATCCTCCCTCTGTTGACGGAACGAGGAGGCGGCCGGAGATGAAGACGACGAGTCGGGTGGAAGCCGACGGGTTTCTGCGCGCACCCTTCGCCTGGTACGGGCTCGACGAGGCGTTCACCGGGCCCCGCCGGCTGATGCAGATCGGCACGGCGGCGGACGGGACCGTGCAGCACGGCTCCATGGGCCACGGTGACGAGCCGTCGATAAAGTCCGAGGCCGGCGGCGCGGAGAAGGAGCGTTTCGCGATCGTCGTGACGGTCGCCGCCAACCCCGTACGCCGCTCCGGCGACGGCACGGGCGTCCTGGACGCCACCACGGTCTCCTCCGCGGCCTGGCTGGCGGGCTCGGGCCTGCTGGCCCACACCTGGCCCGCCCAGCTCGACCACGCCCTGCGGGACAACTGGCTGGACCAGCAGACCGAGACGGCCTTCGAACTCGCCGACGACCTCGAAGGCCCCGCCTGGTCCACCCTCTCGCTCCCGGTGGACGGCGTACCGGTGCCGTTCCACTACCGGGAGTCCGAGTTCGGATGGGTGCTGGCGGGCTCGGCGCCCGGGGTGCACATCGGGGCGTACGGGCGGGGGATGAGCGCGTACGGCCTGGGCTTCGCGCAGGTGAAGGACCTGGGCGCGTACGCCTGATCCGACCGACGGCATGACGAAGGGCGCCCCGCGGACCGCGGGGCGCCCTTCGGCGTGTGTCAGAACTTGTTCTTCGGCGTGATGCCCAGGCTCATGCCCGACAGACCGCGCTGGCGGCCGCCGAGCTTGCCCGCGATGGTGCGCAGGGCCGCGCCGGCCGGGGAGTCGGGGGCGGCCAGGACGACCGGCCTGCCGTCGTCGCCGCCCTCGCGCAGACGCACGTCGATCGGGATGGAGCCGAGCACCGGGACGGTCGCGCCGGTGGTCTTCGTCAGGCCGTCCGCGACCTTCTGGCCGCCGCCCGAGCCGAACACGTCGACCATCTCGTCGCAGTGCGGGCAGGGCATGCCCGACATGTTCTCGACGACGCCGACGATCTTCTGGTGGGTCTGCACGGCGATCGAACCGGCCCGCTCGGCGACCTCCGCCGCCGCCTGCTGCGGGGTGGTGACGACCAGGATCTCCGCGGTCGGCACGAGCTGGGCGACCGAGATCGCGATGTCGCCGGTGCCCGGCGGCAGGTCGAGCAGGAGGACGTCCAGGTCGCCCCAGTACACGTCCGCGAGGAACTGCTGGAGCGCGCGGTGCAGCATCGGGCCGCGCCACACGACCGGCGCGTTGCCCGGGGTGAACATGCCGATGGAGATGACCTTCACGCCGTTCGCCGACGGCGGCATGATCATGTTCTCGACCTGGGTCGGACGGCCGTCCACGCCCAGCATGCGGGGCACGCTGTGGCCGTAGATGTCGGCGTCCACGACACCGACCTTCAGACCGTCGGCGGCCATCGCCGCCGCCAGGTTGACCGTCACCGAGGACTTGCCGACACCGCCCTTGCCGGAGGCGACCGCGTAGACGCGGGTCAGCGAACCGGGCTTCGCGAACGGGACCTCGCGCTCGGCGGTGGTGCCGCGCAGCGCCGCCGCGAGCTCCTTGCGCTGCTCGTCGCTCATCACGTCCAGCGAGACGTCGACGCCCGTCACTCCCTCGACGCGGGAGACGGCGTCGGTCACGCGCTGGGTGATGGTGTCGCGCATGGGGCAGCCGGAGACCGTCAGGTAGACGGTGACGGCGACCCGCCCGTCGGAACCGATCTCCACCGACTTGACCATGCCGAGCTCGGTGATCGGTTTGTTGATCTCGGGGTCGTTCACCGTCGCCAGTGCTTCGCGCACCGCGTCTTCCGTAGCCATAGAGAGATGGTACGGCGACGACCACCGGCTCATGAAAGCCCTGTCAACGGTCGGGTACGTCACTCCCCCGGCCGCCCTCGTCCGGGAATAGATCCCGGCGCTCCCCGTCCCGGTGCTCCAGCTCCTTCAACAGGTCCTGGAGCTCGGAGCGCATCCAGTCGCGCGTGGCCACCTCGCCCAGGCCCATCCGCAGCGCCGCGACCTCCCGGGTCAGGTACTCGGTGTCGGCGATCGAGCGCTCGTTCTGCTTGCGGTCCTGCTCCAGGTTGACGCGGTCCCGGTCGTCCTGGCGGTTCTGCGCGAGCAGGATGAGCGGGGCCGCGTACGAGGCCTGCAGGGACAGCATCAGGGTCAGGAAGATGAACGGGTACTTGTCGAAGCGCAGGTCCTCCGGCGCGGACACGTTCCACACCACCCAGGCGATGATGAGCAGCGTCATCCAGACGAGGAACCGGCCCGTCCCCAGGAAGCGCGCGATGCGCTCCGAGAGGCGTCCGAAGGCCTCGGGGTCGTACTCCGGGAGCAGCCGGGCGCGCCGTGCCCGCGGCTGGTCGAGCCGGATCCGCGGCAGCGGGCGGTCCCGCTCCCGGTCCCGCTCCCGGTCCCGCTCCTGAGTGCGCTCAGCCACCGTGCACCCCCTCCTCGTGGAACTCGGTCTCGCGCCAGTCGTCGGGCAGCAGGTGGTCGAGCACGTCGTCGACGGTCACCGCGCCGAGCAGCGAACCGCTCTCGTCCACCACCGGCGCCGCGACCAGGTTGTACGCGGCGAAGTAGCTCGTCACGGCCGGCAGCGGGGTGTCCGGGCCGAGCGGCGGCAGGTCGCTGTCCACCAGCGCGCTGACCAGCGTGAACGGCGGGTCCCTGAGCAGCCGCTGGAAGTGCACCGTGCCCAGGTACTTGCCCGTCGGCGTCTCGTCCGGCGGGCGGCACACGTACACCTGCGCGGCGAGCGCGGGGGAGAGGTCCTGCTGGCGCACCCGTGCCAGCGCGTCGGCGACCGTGGCGTCCGGGCGCAGCACGATCGGCTCGGTGGTCATCAGACCGCCCGCGGTCCGCTCCTCGTATGCCAGGAGCCGGCGCACGTCCGCCGCGTCGTCCGGCTGCATGAGGGTGAGCAGCCGCTCCTTGTCCTCCTCCGGCAGCTCGGAGAGCAGGTCGGCGGCGTCGTCCGGGTCCATCGCCTCCAGGACGTCGGCGGCCCGCTCCTCCTTGAGCTTGCCCAGGATCTCGATCTGGTCGTCCTCCGGCAGCTCCTCCAGGACGTCGGCGAGCCGGTCGTCGTCGAGCGCTGCGGCGACCTCGGCCCGGCGCTTGGGGGAGAGGTGGTGCAGTACGTTGGCGAGGTCGGCGGGGCGGAGCTTCTCGAAGGTGGCGACGAGGTTCTCGGCGCCCTGCCCGTGCTCCTCCAGGGAGAAGCCGGTGACGGCCGACCACTCGACCGTCAGCGCCTCGCCCCGGCGGCGCAGCGCCCCGCCCTTGCCGCGGCGTACGTAGACCTTGTCGATCTCCCAGTCGCGGCGGGCCGGCAGCTGCTGGATGGCCACGTCCAGGACGGTGACCTCCTCGCCCGTCTCCACCAGCGTCACCCGGCGGTCGAGGAGCTCGCCGAGGACGAGCCGCTCGGTGGGGCGCTGCTCGAAGCGGCGCATGTTGACCACGCCGGTGGTGATGACCTGACCGGACTCGACGCCGGTGATCCGGGTCATGGGCACGAAGACGCGGCGCCGGGACAGCACCTCGACCACCATGCCGAGGAGCCGGGGCGGGCGACGGCCGACCCGCAGCATCGCCACCAGATCGCTGACCCGGCCGACCTGGTCGCCGACCGGGTCGAAGACGGGGACGCCGGCGAGGTGGGAGACGAAGATCCGGGGGGCGCCTGCCGCCATGCCACGCGCCTCCTCGATGCCGCACGATTCGGGTGGGTCCGGGGCCCGACGCCCCGCTTGCCGGGTTCAGGCTAGCCCGTGCCGCTCGGTGCCGCTCCGGCAGAGCGCCCGTCCGGCTGCCTGCGGCGCCGCGATCCGGCCCGGGTACGCTGCGGTCTGCCGATCCCACCGGCACCCGGCTTCGACCGGGGCCTGTCCCCCCACCGTCAGAGAGGCGCCCAGGTGACCGTTCTCCGTCCGTCCTCGCGCATCCGCCGGGCCGCCCTGCCGCTGGCGCTGTGCGCCGGCCTCATGACGGCGCTGACCGCCTGCGCTTCCGACCCGGACGAGGGGACCAACGGCGTGGGGAAGCTCGATGCGGCGTCCATCGAGCAGAAGGCCCAGACGGCGGCGGACGCGGCGAAGGCGGTGCGCCTGTCCGGCACGCTCGTCAGCAAGGGCGGCACGTACAAGCTCAACATGCGCCTCAAGCAGGACGGCGCCTCCGGCTCGGTGACCATCAAGAACAGCACCTTCGAGCTGCTGCGGGTCGGCGACGCGCTCTACCTGAAGGCCGACGCGGCGTTCTGGGAGCACGAGGACGCACCCACCGACCAACCCTCCGCCGCCGCGTCCGCCTCGGCCTCGTCGGACTCCGGCGCGGACTCCTCCGCGGGCTCCGACGCCGGTTCCGAGGCCGCCGACAAGCTCGACGACATGTACGTGAAGGTGCCGCAGGACGACCCCTCGTACAAGCAGCTGCGCGGCTTCACCGACATGGACCTGCTGCTCGACGGCCTCATCGGGCTGCACGGCGACGTCGCCAAGGGCGAATACGACAAGATCGGCGGGGTCCGCACGATCAACGTCAAGGGGGGCGCGGACGGCGAGGGCGGCTCCCTCGACGTCTCCCTGGACGGCACCCCGTTCCCGGTGCGCTTCGCGCGGGGCGGCGGCGCGGGAGTGGTCGTCCTGTCCGAGTGGGACAAGGACTTCCCGCTCGCCGAGCCGGCGAAGGGCCAGACCCTGGACTACGGCAAGCAACTGCCGCGCACCTGAGGCCGACCGGCAGGGCCGGTACGGCCCGCTCGACGGGACGCTCCTAGCGCTTGCGGCGCTTCTTCAGGAGCAGCTTCGGCAGCCCCGCCGGGATCGGGCGGCGGGTGATGCCCGGGGAGGGCAGAGGCGCGGCGGCCAGGGAGCCGTCCGGAAGGTCGGTCGTCGAGGTGCGCGGGTCGAGCCGGACGACGCGGCACTCGCGGGCCCAGCGGTCCGGCATGGCCTCGCCGTCGGAGGCGTTGAGCCGCTTGCCCTTCAGCTCGGCGACGGCCGCGTCCCACTCCTCCGTACCGGCCGCAAGCTCGCGCACCGCGGCCGTCCAGGCGACGATCCGTCCGCCCTTGTCCTTGCTGCGCACGGTGACCTCGGCGGTGCCGCCGTCCACCAGGCCCGGCAGCGGCTGTTCGCCGGGGCCGTCGCCGACGACGTGCGCGGCGCCGTCGTGCCAGACGTGCCAGAGCGCCCGGGCGGCCGGGGCCTCGCCCCGGACCCAGATGAGGCCGGACTTCTTGGTGGCCTCCTCGACGAGGGCGGGCCCGAGCTGCGCGTCTGTCATGCCCGCAGCTTAGTCACCGCCGGGGCGGCCCCGGCGCTACAGCCAGCCGTTCCGCTTGAGGGTGCGGTGGATGGCGAAGCAGATGCCGGCGATGCCGACGAGCACCATCGGGTAGCCGTACTTCCAGTGCAGTTCCGGCATGTGGTCGAAGTTCATGCCGTAGACGCCGCAGACCGCCGTCGGGACGGCGACGATCGCGGCCCACGAGGTGATCTTGCGCATGTCCTCGTTCTGGGCGACGGTCGCCTGCGCCAGGTTGGCCTGGAGGATCGAGTTGAGCAGTTCGTCGAAGCCGATGACCTGCTCCTGGACGCGCGCCAGGTGGTCGGCGACGTCCCGGAAGTACTTCTGGATGTCCGGGTCGACCAGCCGCATCGGGCGCTCGCTGAGCAACTGCATCGGGCGCAGCAGCGGGGTGACGGCCCGCTTGAACTCCAGGACCTCGCGCTTGAGCTGGTAGATCCGGCCGGTGTCAGTGCCGCGCGTGGAGCCCTTGGCGGGCGGCGAGAAGACGTCGATCTCGATCTGGTCGATGTCGAGCTCGACGGCGTCGGCGACCGCGATGTAGCCGTCGACGACGTGGTCGGCGATGGCGTGCAGGACGGCCGAGGGGCCCTTCGCGAGGAGCTCGGGCTCGCCCTGGAGGCGGTGCCGGAGGTTGCGCAGCGAGCCCTGCCCGCCGTGCCGGACGGTGATGACGAAGTCGGGGCCGGTGAAGACCATGACCTCGCCGGTCTCCACCACCTCGCTGGTCGCGGTGAGTTCGGCGTGCTCCACGTAGTGGATCGTCTTGAAGACGGTGAAGAGGGTGTCGTCGTAGCGCTCCAGCTTGGGCCGCTGGTGGGCGTGGACGGCGTCCTCGACGGCGAGCGGGTGCAGCCCGAACTCCGCGGCGATACCGGCGAATTCGGCCTCGGTCGGCTCGTGCAGGCCGATCCACGCGAAGCCGCCGCTCTCCCGTACCTGGCGCATCGCGCCGCGCGGCGTCAGGCACGCCCGGTCGTCGACCCGGCGCCCGTCGCGGTAGACGGCGCAGTCGACGACGGCCGTCGCGGCCGTGGGGTCGCGGGTGGCGTCGTAGTTGGCGTACGGGGAGACGGTGGTGGGCTTGCGCAGGGAGTGCCGCAGGGACGGACGTACGGCGGCGCGCAGGTCACGGATCATCGACATGGGCGTGCTCCTTCACGGAGAGGCCGCCGGCGAGCGTGGCACAGCCCGGAATGGGGACGTTGAGCTACGTCGTCCACAAAGCGGGCGGCACCGGAGGATCGCGGTGACGGCGTTCGCTACAGACAGGCAAAGAGGAGTGCTCTTCCGTCCTGCGCACGCCGGGGAGGGGAGGCCGCAACAGGGCTGACGCGGTCCTCAGGTCACCGGAGGGAGAGGCGCACCGGGCGGGGTGCGCTGGGGCGGAAGAGCGTGCTGGTACTGCCCGATCGACTTCGATCCATCGCAGTCCCACCTCCTCCGGCCGGTCCCTCGTGAGGGATGACGTGTGACGAGCAGTCGGGAATCCCGACCAGTGGCCAAGACTATCAGCCGACAGAGGGTCAATCCCTTACTTTGCCCGTTCCATACGCGCTTTATGCTCGCGGCATGGGAGAAATTCTTGCTCTGGTCGAGGCCCGGCTGCGCACGGCCCTCGGTGAGCCGGACGCACGGGCCGCGATCACCTTCCTCGGCACCGACCGCATCGAGGTGCTCCGTTTCGTCGACGCCGAGGCCGGCCTCGTGCGCTACGCGACCCTCGGCATGTCCGCCCAGCCGATGGCGGATCCGACCTCCGCGCTCGCCGACCCGGTGAAGGGCCCCCGCGCCGAACTGGTGCTGTCCGTGCGGGCCGGGCTGGCGGACACGGACAAGGTGCTCCGCCCGCTCGCGGTGCTCGCCGCCACCCCGCAGGTGGAGGGCGTGGTCGTGGCTCCGGGCGCTTCGCTCGACGTGGGCGAGCCGTTGTGGCCCGGCGCCCCCTTCAGCTCGGTGCTGGTCGCCGAGTCCGGCGGGCTCGTGGAGGACCTGGATCTGAACGAGCCCATGGACCCGGTGCGTTTCCTGCCGCTGCTGCCGATGACCTCGAACGAGGCGGCGTGGAAGCGCGTGCACGGGGCGCAGGCCCTGGAGGAGCGTTGGCTGGCGAACGGAACGGACCTCCGTGACCCGCTCCGCAGGTCCGTGCCGTTGGACTGAACGGGGTCGGGATCCGACAGGAGTCGGCGGAGTGTGAACGGCTCCGGCCGGACGGGTGATCATCGGTGATCGTCCTTGACGCGAGGCCCCAGGGGTAGGACCGTTGAGCCCTATGAGGGGCGAACCCAGTTGCCCGAAGTGCGGTGGCCGGGTCAGGGCGCCCGGTCTCTTTGCCGACTCCTGGCAGTGCGACGTGCACGGCTCGGTGCACCCGCTCCAGCCCGTGATCCCGCCCAGCGTCGAGGCTCTCGGTGTCGTGGTGCACCGTGCCCACGTGCCGGTGTGGATGCCGTGGCCCCTGCCCGTCGGATGGCTGTTCACCGGGGTCGCGTACGCCGGTGACGACCGCAGCGGTGGCCGTGCGACCGCCGTGGCCTGCTCGGGACCCGGTCCGCTCGGCGGCATCGGGGAGCTGCTGCTCGTCGCCGAGGAGCTCGGCGTCGGTCTCGGTGCCCGGTACGCGGGCATCGACGGCCCCGATCCCGGCACCGGCATGGCGATCGACAAGCCGCCGCAGGTCAAGGTGCTCGCCGCCGGCCGGCCGACCCCGCTCTGGCACGTCACCGGGGCCCCGCAGGACCGTGCGGTCTTCGCGGGCGAGGCGCGCGGGCTCTGGCTGTGGGCGATCGTCTGGCCCGAGCAGTCCGGCCTGCTGATGTACGACGAGCTGGTCCTCACCGACCTGCGGGACGCGGGCGCGGAGGTCGAGCTGCTGCCGTGCGGGGCGCTGACGCCGAGGCTTCTGACGTAGCGGCGCGGCCGCGCGACGGCGGTCGGCGGGCGACCGCGCCCACGGCGGCCGGGCGGGCGAGCTCGCGACGGCCGGGCGGCGCGCGCGGCTCCAACGGCGGCCGGGCGGTGCTCGTACCCCGTACGGCGCTCGGTCGGCGCGTACGGCGCTCCGACGGCGCGTACGGCGCTCGGTCGGTGTGTGTGGCGGTGCCTGGGCACGTGGGGCTCAGGCGGTGTGTGGCGGCGCGCGGCCGGGCGGTGCTCCGGCGGCGCCCGGGGAGGGTGCTTTCGGCGGCCCTCGGAGCGCGGTCGGCGCGAGGGGTGGTGCGCCGGTTGCGGGACGCGGTGGTGCGGTCGCGGGGGTAAGGGGCGCGCGGTCCGCTGGATCCGTACGGATGTGTGCTCTTCGCCCGTTATGCTGGAGCGTCCCCTCCGTCCGCCCCGAACCCTGGAGTCCCGCGTCGTGCGCATCGACCTGCACACCCACTCCACGGCCTCGGACGGTACGGACACCCCGGCCGAGCTGGTCCGGAACGCGGCCGCCGCCGGGCTCGACGTGGTCGCGCTGACCGACCACGACACCACCCGCGGGTACGCGGAAGCCGTCGCCGCCCTGCCCGAGGGGCTCACCCTCGTCACCGGAGCCGAGCTGTCCTGCCGCCTCGACGGCGTGAGCCTGCACATGCTGGCGTACCTCTTCGACCCCGAGGAGCCCGCCCTCGCCGCCGAGCGCGAGCTGGTCCGCGACGACCGCGTGCCGCGGGCCCGCGCCATGGTCGGCAAGCTCCAGGAGCTCGGCGTCCCGGTCACCTGGGAGCAGGTCGCCCGGATCGCCGGCGACGGCTCCCTGGGCCGCCCGCACGTCGCCGAGGCCCTCGTCGAGCTGGGTGTCGTTCCGGACGTCTCCGGCGCCTTCACGCCCGAGTGGCTCGCCGACGGCGGCCGGGCGTACGTCGAGAAGCACGAGCTGGACCCGATCGAGGCGATCCGCCTGGTCAAGGCCGCCGGCGGGGTCACCGTCTTCGCGCACCCGCTGGCCGTCAAGCGCGGCGAGTGCGTGCCCGAGTCCGCGATCGTCCGGCTCGCCGAGGCCGGTCTCGACGGCATCGAGGTGGACCACATGGACCACGACGAGCCGACCCGGACGCGGCTGCGCGGCCTCGCCGGGGAACTGGGGCTGCTGACCACGGGCTCCAGCGACTACCACGGCAGCCGCAAGACCTGCGCCCTCGGGGACTGCACGACGGACCCCGAGATCTACGGCGAGATCACGCGCCGGGCCACGGGCGCCTTCCCGGTGCCGGGCGCCGGCGGACGCCGCTAGCCGCCGACGCCACCACGCTGCGTCCTTCCGGGCGCCGTGCGGCGTGACCGCCGTGCGTGCCGACGTGGTGCGTCCGTCTTCCCCGTCTTCCGTTCCGCGGGGTCCCTCCCTGCCCCTTCTCCGGAACCCCCAGTTCCGGATGCTCTTGTACACCCCTTTCCTGCAAGGTCACCTTCACCGTGTTCGACGTCGCCGTCTTCGGCTCGCTGTTCCTGACTCTCTTTGTGATCATGGATCCCCCCGGGATCACCCCGATCTTCCTCGCCCTCACCTCCGGCCGCGCCTCCAAGGTCCAGCGCCGTATGGCCTGGCAGGCCGCCGCCGTCGCCCTCGGCGTCATCACCGTCTTCGGCATCCTGGGCCAGCAGATCCTCGACTACCTGCACGTCTCCGTCCCCGCGCTGATGATCGCGGGTGGACTGCTCCTCCTGCTCATCGCGCTCGACCTGCTCACCGGCAAGACCGACGAGCCCAAGCAGACCAAGGACGTCAACGTCGCCCTCGTACCCCTGGGCATGCCGCTGCTCGCCGGCCCCGGCGCGATCGTGTCGGTCATCCTGGCCGTGCAGCACGCCGACGGCGTGGCCTCGCAGGTCTCCGTGTGGACCGCGATCGTCGCCATGCACGTGGTGCTCTGGCTCACCATGCGCTACTCGCTGGTGATCATCCGGGTCATCAAGGACGGCGGCGTCGTCCTGGTGACGCGGCTCGCGGGCATGATGCTCTCCGCGATCGCCGTGCAGCAGATCATCAACGGTGTCACGCAGGTGATCCAGGGCTCCTGAGGCCCCCCGGACGCCACTGCGCCCCCGTACGGATTCCGGTCTGCGGAGTCCGTGCGGGGGCGCGGTGCGTGAAAGGGTGTGCCCGTTACGAGGCCGTGGTCTCGGCGGGGCGGATCCAGATGCGCTGGCCGATCGCTGCGGCCTGCTGCACGATCCCGTTGACGGAGGAGGCGTCCACGACGGTGCGGTCGACGGGCGTACCGTCGATGTCGTCGAGTCGCAGGATTTCGAAGCGCATGGGCTTCTCCCTTCGTCTGAGTTGATCCTCCTGATGGAGAACTGCGTTACGTAGGGGTCCAACGGGATGCATCCTGCAAACATTCCCTACGCTAAGGAAATTTTTCGGATGACTAACTACTCGCCGGTAGGGAGGGACGAACCGACCGGGATCGAGGCCCGCCTGGAGCGCACCAACGAGCTCCTCCGGCGGATGCTGGCCGAGGTGGCGAAGACCCCTTCGACACACGCCATCTTCGTCGACGCGGGTTACGTCTATGCTTCCGCCGGGTTGCTGGTCGCGGGCACCGAGGACCGGCGCAACTTCGACCTCGACGCCGAGGGGCTCATCGAGGCCTTCATCGACACCGCGCGCACGATCTTCGCCGACAGCCGGCTGCTGCGCGTGTACTGGTACGACGGCGCCCGGCGCCGCATCCACACCCCCGAGCAGCAGGCCGTCGCCGCACTCCCCGACGTCAAGGTCAGGCTCGGCAACCTCAACTCCAACAACCAGCAGAAGGGCGTCGACTCCCTCATCCGCACCGACCTGGAGTCCCTCGCCCGGCACCGCGCCATCAGCGACGCCGCCCTCATCGGCGGCGACGAGGACCTCGTCTCCGCCGTCGAGGCCGCCCAGGGCTACGGCGCCCGCGTCCACCTCTGGGGCATCGAGGCGGCCGAGGGCGGCAACCAGGCCGAACCCCTGCTCTGGGAGGTCGACAGCCAGCGCGTCTTCGACCTCGACTTCTGCCGCCCCTACGTGACCCGCAAGCCCGTCACGCTGTACGAGAACGAGGGCGAGCCCCCGCCCTCACGCGACGAGGTCCGCTTCGTCGGCGCGCAGATCGCCGCGACCTGGCTCGTCGAGCGCGGCCGCGACCAGCTCGCCGAACTGCTCCCCGGCCACCCCTATCTGCCGGGCCCCGTCGACCAGGACCTCCTCGTCGAGGCGGAACGCCTGCTGAGCCGGTCCCTGCGCGGCCACGCCGCCCTGCGCCGCTCCCTCAGGGACGGCTTCTGGCAGCACCTGCGGGCGCAGTACTGACCTCGGCGGCGCGGTCCCAGAAGGCGGTGAGCCGCGCCGCCAGCTCCCCCGGGTGCGACACGTTGGGGGAGTGCCCCGCGCCCACCACCACCGTGTGGTGCGCGCCGGTGCGGGCCGCCGCCGCGGCCAGGTCGGGGACCGGCCACACCGTCTCCTCGTCGCCGTACGCGATGTGCAGCGGGAGCGGCAGTGCCAGCAGCGCCGCCGTGCCGTCCGGGTCGCCGAGCAGCAGCCGGCCGGCGCCCGCCAGCTGCGCGATCCGGGTCCGCATCCACCGCCGGCGCAGGAACCGCACGATCTCCGGCGGATCCGCCGCGCCCGGCTCCTCGCCCCGGCTGTCCAGCCAGCGGGTCGCCTGCCACACCCGCTCCTTCGACAGCACCGCGAGCGCGCCGCGCAGCGCCCGGACGCGCGCCCGCTGGGAACGGGCGACCTTGGTCGGGCCCGAGGACAGCAGGGTCAGCGAGACGAACGCGTCGGGCGCGAGCTGCGCCGCCGCGCGGGCCACCAGGCCACCGAAGGAGTGCCCGAGCAGGTGCACGGGACCGTCGCCGAGCGCCGCGGCCTGCGCCACCGCGTCCAGGGCGAGCGCCTTGCGCCGGTAGGCGGCCCGGCCGCGCGGCCCCGGCGTCTCGTGCTGGCCGCGCCCGTCGACGGCGACGGCGCGATAGCCGGCCTCGGCGAGCGGGCCGAGGAGCGCGAGGAAGTCCTCCTTGCTGCCCGTGTAGCCGGGCAGCAGCAGAGCGGTCCCGTGCCGGGAGCCTGCGGGGGCGGTGTCGAGGACGGCGAAGTCGCCGCGCGCGGTGGTGAGCCGGTAGGCACGGGTGCGCGGCGGCAGCTCCAGGGACCGGGGCTTGCTCATACAGGGACTGTAACGGCAGGGTCGGGCGGGCCGCACGCACGGCCGCGGTGCCCCCGCCGCGCCTGCCTGCGTCCCGGCGGCGCCGGCCCAGGCCGGGCTACGGGGCGCGCCGCGGCCCGTACCCGGGTGGTGCCGCCGTGCGGCGCTCGGGCGCCCGGCCCCGGGGCCTCCGCCCCGCGGTACGGCCGCAGCCGTTATCCGGGTGGTGCCGTGCCGCGCTCGGGCGCCCGGCCCCGGGGCCTCCGCCGCGCACGCGGTCCGGGGCCCCGCTCGGGTCGGGCGGCGGCTGGTACCTGGGTGTGCCGTGCGGCGCCGGGGCGCCGGGCCCGGGGCCGTGCGCCCCGCTCGGTACGGGCCGCGGCCAGGTACCTGGGGGCGTGCGGCGCCCGGGCTTGTGGCTGGGTGGCTTCAGGGGTGGTTCGTGGTGCGGCGCGGCTCGGGCCGGGGCGGCGGCTGGTACCTGGGTGGGGTGGTCGGTCGCCCGGGTCCGAGGGCTGCTGGCTTCGGGGCGTGTTCGTGGTGCGGCGCTGCTCGGAACGGGCCGCGGCCCGGTCCCTCGGGGAGGGACCGGGCCGCGGCGGGTGATGCTCGGGCGTGCTCACGCCTCCGGCTGGGCGGTCGCCTTCTTGGCCACGCGCTTGCGCGGTGCGGCCTTCTTCGGCGCCTCCGCCGGGTCGACCGCCTCGGCGGCCTTCTTCGTCGTACGCCGACGGGTCGGCGTCTTCGGCTCGGACGCGTCCGG